>CADCQO010000145.1 GCA_902803585.1 uncultured Ruminococcus sp. | reverse complement strand
ATCCCCCATATACCAAACAATCCCCCTGTCAATGTCAGTATCATTCTTAAAATAGCAGAAGGCGCGTATAAATTCGGAACAACATATGAGCTGATAGCACTGATTGCTACTACCATCAGCGTGGGCGCTCCTATCAGCCCTGCGTTTACGGCTGTATCACCAATGACAAGACCGCCCACTATACTCACGGCGTATCCTAATGGCTGGGGCATGCGCAGTCCCGCCTCTCGCATCAACTCATAAATAAACAAAATCAGTATGGTTTCTGTCGTTAATGACAGAGGTGTCGCTGCAATAGATGCCGCAATTTTATTGAGCATCAGGGTCGGAAACATTTCTGGATTATAAGTTCCCAGCGAAACAAATATTCCCGGCAGCAGAATGGAAATAAAGAATGCACAGTATTTCAAAAAACGGGTAAAGGTCGCAAAATATGCACGGTTGGAATAGTCGTCCAGCGACTGGAAATACTCTGCGAAAATATACGGCACAATCAATGCCGAAGGTACACCATCTACCAGAACGGCAATGCGCCCCTCTGCTAATTTGCCGCATACGGTGTCGGGACGTTCTGATACTCCAATACCGCTAAAAAGAGAATATCCTGTTTCGTCCTCCAGAAACGGCACAAGATACCCCGCCGTCAGTACGGTATCCAGCGGAATACGCCTCAGACGGCTTTTCAGTTCCGAAAGGATTTCTTTTGATACCGTATCTGTCAGATAACCAAGGGCAATCTGTGTATGGCTCGTTTTGCCGATCGTCAGGGTTTCGAATTTCAGACAGGAATTTTTCAGGCGGCGGCGTATCAACGTCATATTGACCCGCAAAGACTCTACAAATCCCTCCTTCGCACCTCTTTGTACGATATCTGAGGAGGGTTCGGAAACACTCCTGCTTGCATAACCCTGAATGCCGATAGACAGGGCTTTGTCGTATCCGTCTATGATAATTACCGCAAAACCTGACATAATGTTCTCTTCCAGATCTTCAAAACAGGAAAGCTGCACTAATTCCGCAGTGCACAGCACTCGTTCTGCAATCTCCTGACAGCATTCCTGCGGCGTACTGCTTCTGAACACATGGGACAACAGCGGTTTCAGGATACTTTCTCCTAAAATCTGTTTGTCAATCATATTATCAATTGTCACAACTGCTGCCTTATGTTCCGATAACCGGATTTCCCTTATTGTCAGATCTTCGCTCTCATGAAAGGAAAGACGCAGCTGAGAAAGAGTAATGTCCAGCGATAATGCGAGCGGTGTGACTCGCTGTTCGTACCCTGTTTGCGGTTTTTGCCGATAAATCTCCTTTAGTTCCTGCATAAAGCGAAACATTTTATTCGCCTCCCATTGTGCTGAATCAATCAGATACTGTACCATTACTATTTATCGTCAGACAACATTTTATTCATCACATATCTGAATTTATCGCCGCAAGTGTGGCATCACCAACAAAATCCTTCTGTATATTTTCCCCTCCTTTTTCGCAAAATAAAAACAGATTTTGCCTTATCTCCGGAGGTGCTTCATAAAAAGATGCTCATTTCTATCATCAGAACCTGTTTCTTATATATGCTGATCCTGTTTGCTGTCAGAATGATGGGAAAACGGCAAATCAGCGAAATGCAGACAAGCGAGTTAGTTATCACTCTGCTGATGTCTAATATTGCCACGATTCCTATGCAGGACACAGAACAATCTTTGCTCAGCGGTATCATACCTATCATGGTTCTCCTTGTCTGCGAAATCTTTTTATCCTATTTGATGCTGAAAAGGTCAAAAATTCGCCAGCTGATCTGCGGAAAGCCTGTTATCGTTATCAATAACGGGACAATTGATCAAAATGCTATGATGGAACTGCGCCTGAGTACAGAAGACCTTTTTGAACAGCTGCGGCAAAAGGATATATTTGACATTGGTGAAGTTGCTTTTGCTGTCATCGAAACCAACGGACAGCTCAGCGTACTCAAAAAGTCTGAAAACGATGCGCTTACAGTGCAGGATGTTCACCTCTCCAAAGCAAAAAAAGAACTGAACGTCACCATCATCAGCGATGGTGAGATCAGCCCTTCTTCTATGAAAATATGTGGTTGGAACAGAACAAAACTGCTGCAAGCACTCCAAAAAGAAAAAATCAGTCTGGCAGATGTCTTTATCATGACCGCTAACAGCAGCGGAAACTACACCCTCATCAAAAAGGAGAAAAAATAAGATGCACAGATTACACGGAGCTTTCATTGTTTTAACCGTTGTTATCTCGTTAGCTGTTACCAGCTTTTTGATGAACACATCAACTGCCCGTATTGTTTGCGAACATCTTCAACAGGCCTATCAGCTGGCTGAAAACAATGACAAAGCCGCTTCTTTACAGCACATAAATGATGCTGCAAAAATTCTGAAAGAACGCCGTCAATGGCTTTGTCTTTTTATTTCTCACCAAAGAATAGACTCTATTGAACAGGCTGTGGAACAGGCAAGTCTTTGTCTGCGTCAGCAAAATATCATGCCTTTTCTGCTCTACTGCAGCAGCGCCCTTGAACTGACAGACGACTTTCAGCAATTAGAATATCCCTATCTTTACAATATCATCTGACCTTTTACAACCGTTGAGGCAATCATAAGAAAACAGAAACACCCATCTGATCATATACTTTCCTCGATAATACGGCGTATCTCATCTATTCCGTCGCCTTTTTCTGAGGAACACGGACAAAGCACAACTTCCGGATAATCACCCAGCTCTTCCTTTAGTGCCTCCATCCGAAGCTGCTGCTGTGTCTTTTTAAGTTTGTCTTTTTTAGTCAGGGCAATGATAAAGGGATAATGATTCTGATAAAGAAAATCAATCATCGTCATATCGTCAGCACTGGGCGTATGACGCATATCGCATATCTGTACTACCAGTGCTATCTTTCTCTGCTGTGCAAAATAGCCTTCTACTAATTCTGCCCATCTTTTCTTTTCTGCCTGAGATACCTGTGCATAACCGTATCCCGGCAAGTCTACAAAATTTGCTTCTTTCAGCGAAAAAAAGTTAATTGTCGCTGTTTTCCCCGGTTTAGCGCTGACTCTTGCAATAGACTTCCGGTACAGGAGCTTGTTGATCAAAGAAGACTTGCCGACATTGGAACGTCCGGAAAAAACTATCTCCGGCAAATCGGACGGCGGTATCTGCGAGGACCTGCCGTAAGCAGCTTTAAACGCTGCGATCTGAAAATTCATAACACACCTCACTCTGTCGGAAAAGCAGGCGTTACCAAAGCCGTATCCAGTACTGTATGAATATTGTTTGCTAATATAAATTGTATGGATTCCTTGATAACATCGTCTACTTCATCCAGATCGGACTTGTTATTTTCAGGGATAACAATTGTTTTGATACCAAGACGGTAGGCTGCCATCGCCTTTTCCTTCAGACCGCCAATCGGCAATACCCTGCCCCTGATCGTAATTTCACCCGTCATAGCAATGTCATGTCTTACAGGAATACCCGTCAGTGCGGAAGTAATCGCCGTTGCCATTGTAATACCTGCCGAAGGGCCGTCTTTTGGCACTGCACCTTCGGGTACATGGATATGAATGTCCTTGTTTTTGTAAAAATCACTGTCAATATGCAGTTCATTCGCCATGGTGCGGATACAGGTATATGCTGCCTGTGCGGACTCTTTCATGACATCTCCCAGAGAGCCGGTCAGTTCTATCTTTCCGCTGCCGGTCATAACCGCCACCTCAATGGGCATTGTTTCACCTCCGACAGCTGTCCATGCCAGACCTGTTACAACTCCTACCTCATCATTATGGTTTATATCGTCCTGTTTATACTTACGGGAACCCAGATATTCTTCCAGCTGTTCCTTTCCGATTTTGACGGACTTTGTTTCTCCTGAAACAATCTTGACCGCTGCTTTATTCATCACTCTGGAAATCGTTTTTTCCAGAAGACGAACACCTGCTTCACGGGTATAACTGTCGATAATATCGTACAGTGCTTCGTCTGACAGCTTGAACTGTCTGGCGTTCAGACCATGACGTTTCAGCTGCTTGGTAATCAGGTGAAGTTTGGCAATCTGATATTTTTCTTCACGGGTATAGCTATCCAGATAAATGATGTCCATACGATCAAGCAACGGCGCGGGAATGCCGCCCGGATCATTGGCAGTAGTAATAAACATTACTTTGCTCAGGTCAAACGGCAGATCAACATAGTGATCGTAGAAGGTAGAATTCTGCTCGCCATCCAGTACTTCCAGCAAAGCAGAAGCCGGATCACCATTGAAACTGCTTTCCCCCAGCTTATCGACTTCATCAAGCAAAATAAGCGGATTGGAAGATTTGGCCTGTTTCATTGCATTCATGATGCGTCCCATCATTGCACCGATATAGGTTCTTCTGTGTCCACGAATTTCTGCTTCGTCATGAACACCACCCAAAGCAATACGCTGGTAGTTGCGTCCGGTTGCTTCAGCAATTCCTTTGGCAATAGATGTTTTTCCGACACCCGGAGGCCCTACCAGACAAATAATCTGTCCATTGATATCCGGATTCAGCTTGCGAACGGCCAGAGCTTCTACAATACTCTCCTTGACTTTTTTCAAGCCATAGTGGTTCTTGTCCAGATGTGCTGCAATTCTTTTGATGTCTATCTTTTCCTTTGTATAGATACCCCATGGCAAGGCAAGGCAAGTATCCAGATAGGTACGGGACACACCATATTCCGGAGAACTGGGCATCATCTTTTCCAGCTTGGAAACTTCTTTCCGGAGTTCAGCTTTAACTTCGTCTGACGCTTTCAGTTCCTCGATAGCTTTGGTGTATTTTCCGGTATCTTCAAGGTCATCGTCTTCTCCCAGCTCTGACCGCATGGCTTTGATGCGTTCACGAATATAATAATCCCGCTGGTTCATCTCAATCGCGAGTTTTGCTTTTTCGGTAACGGTTTCTTCAATGCTCAAAAGCTCATTTTCGTAGCCGAGCATTTCAATTACTTTGTCGATCCGTTCTTCCTCGTTGGTCAGCGATAAGATTTCCTGCTTTTTATGATAATCCCGTATGATATTATCAGCAATATAGTCGGCTATTTTGCCCGGATCTGTCATTTCATAAACCGTGAGATACATATCCTGCGGCACATGACCGTTGATAACAGAAAAATCGTTGAACATTTCCTTCAGAACATTCACTCTTGCTTCTGTATCCTTACTTTTTGGTGCATACTGTATGGCCGCCTGCACAACCTGTGCCGTAAGATATTTCTTGCCGTCCCTGTACTGCACTACCTCTGCACGATGAATACCCTTGACAACAACCCGAAGTACGTTATCTGAAACTTTGACGATCTGCAAAATACGAGCCAACACGCCCATCGAATAAAAATCATCTGTTTCCGGTTCATCTTTCAGGGAGTGCTTCTGTACAGCAATCAGTATTTTTTGGTTGTACTTTTCCATAGCAGACATCAGCGCGTTCACAGATTTTTTCCGCGAAACATCAAAATGCAGAATGGAACCCGGAAAAACCACCAACCCCCTTAAGGGCAGAACAGGAACAGTTAAAATTTCCAAATTTTCATTTTCCATCGTTTGCTTCATCCCTTTTAACATAGTATACCGATTATATCACACATTCGACTCTTTAGCAAGTCACCGTCTTCTTAAAATACGCGCTGTTTTCCGTCAGCATGATCTTACAGAAAACAAAGCTGACTGGTTTCCGGCAGTGCTGCAAAGGAACCAATTTCTCTCAGCAGTTCAATGACTGTCTTGGAAACCTTTGCTCTCTGCTGAAAGTCTTCTACAGATGTAAATTCTCCGTCCTTTCCGGCTTCTGCCAGACTAATCGCCGCTGCTTCACCAACTCCCGGCAAAGCTGAAAACGGCAGACGAATCTTATCGCCTTCTACCAGAAATTTTTTAGCATCGGATTTGTAAATGTCAATCGGCAATACTTCAATGCCTCGTGCCAGCATCTCATTCACGATCTGTAAAGTAGCGTGAGTTGATATCTCTTTGGCACTTGCCTCTTTCTTCTGTATCTTTGCACTGATTTCCTGCATCTTCGCCCATACAGCACTTTTTCCCTTACATACCAGAAGAGCATCAAAATCATCGCTTCTTACCGTGAAATATGCTGCATAATATTCCTTCGCATGATGTACTTTATACCACCCCAGACGCAAAGTCGCTATCATATAAGCGGCTGCGTGTGCTTTTGGGAACATATATTTGATTTTCATGCAGGAATCAATATACCACTGCGGTACATCATGTTCCTTCATTGCCTTGATATGATCTTCTGTCAGCAGCTTTGTTGCTTTACCTTTACGGACAATTTCCATGATTTTAAACGCCATATCCGGTTCCAGTCCCTTGTGCATCAGATAGACCATAATGTTGTCACGGGTACCGATTACTTCTGAAATCGTACATATGTTTTTCGCAATCAGTTCGGAAGCATTGCCGATCCATACATCTGTACCGTGTGACAGTCCTGATACCTGCAGCAAATCCGAAAACGTCTTAGGCTGCGTTTCAATAAGCATCTGGCGTACAAAAGATGTACCTACTTCCGGCAGGGAAAAAGTTCCTGTCAGTGAATCAATATCTTCCGGCTTGACCTTTAATGCCTTAGTCGATGTAAACAAAGACATTACCTCAGAATCACTCATAGAAACATTCATAACATCAATACCTGTATATTCCTCCAGATAACGATAGATTGTCGGCACATCATGACCAAGTTCGTCCAGCTTGCAGACTGTATCATGGATAGAATGGAAATCAAAGTGGGTGGTGATATTATCCGTTTTCTGATCATTTGCCGGATGCTGGATAGGACAAAATTCGTATACGTCGTTCATTCTTGGTACAACGACCATACCGCCCGGATGCTGACCCGTTGTTCTGCGCACACCCGTACAGCCCGCCGCCAGACGCAGTTCCTCTGCACGATTGATCGTAATGCCTGCTGTTTCAGCATACTTTTTGACAAAACCGATTGCCGTTTTTTCTGCTACTGTCGCAATTGTACCGGCTTTGAACACATTCTCCTTGCCAAACAAAACTTCTGTATAGCGGTGGGAACGGCTTTGATATTCGCCCGCAAAGTTCAGATCTATATCGGGGGTTTTATCGCCCTTGAAGCCCAGAAACGTTTCAAAAGGAATGTCGTGACCGTCCCTCAGATATTCTGTGCCGCAGTTCGGACAATTTTTGGGCGGCAAGTCAAAGCCTGAACCATAACTTCCGTCTGTGAAAAATTCAGAATTCTGACATTTCGGGCAGACATAATGCGGACAAAGCGGGTTAACTTCCGAAATACCTGACATTGTTGCTACGAAGGAAGAACCTACCGAACCTCTCGATCCCACAAGATAGCCATGTTCATTGGAATTAGCTACCAGTTTCTGCGCTGTCATATAAAGCACTGAGAATCCGTTTTTGATAATAGAGTTCAGTTCCTTCTCAATGCGGGCGTGTACGATTTCCGGCAGCGGATCACCATACATTTTCTTGGCACGTTCCCATGTGATGCTGGTCAATTCTTCCTCAGCACCCGGAATAAACGGCGGAAAGTTGCCCTTCGGTACAGCACGGATATCTTCTATCATATCGGTGATATAATTCGTATTTGTCACAACAACTTCATACGCCTTTTCTTCTCCGAGATAATCAAATTCCTTCAGCATTTCTGCTGTTGTACGGAAATACAGCGGCGGCTGTTCGGCAGCATCACTGAATCCCTGCGAGGTCAGCAGTACTTTGCGGTACTCACTCTGATAAGGATCCATAAAATGCACATCACAGGTCGCAACAACGGGAATGTCCAGTTCTCTTCCCAGATCAACAATCAACTGATTGTATCCCTGAAGTTCCTGAACATCTTTTACTTTGCCCTCTCTTACTAAGTGCATATTATTGCCGATAGGCTGTATCTCCAGATAATCATAAAACGAAGCAATACTTTTCAGTTCTTCCCTGTTTTTACCGTCCAGAATAGCCCTGTACAGTTCTCCCGCTTCACAGGCACTGCCCACGATCAGACCGTCCCGCAGCTTCACCAGTTCTGATTTTGGCACTAACGGTTTTTTGTAAAAGTAATCGAGATGCGATTTGGAAATCAGCTTATACAGATTTTTCAGCCCTAACTGATTTTTGACCAGCAGTATCTGGTGAAAATACTTATAAGATTTGATACTGGGTTTTGGCAGGGCTTTGCTGATTTCTGATGTATCGGAAATTTTAAATTCTTCCTTCAGCTTCTGGATCATTACCTGAAAAATTTTTGCCAGCATCATCGCATCATCACACGCACGATGATGGTTAAAATCACCCAATTTCAGGTGCTTGGCGACAGCATCCAGCTTATGTTTCGACAGCTGCGGAAACAGGCCTCTGGAAATTGCCAGTGTATCAATATGGGTCAGCGTATAGGCAAAATTATTTCGTTCACACGCTGTACGGATAAATGAGGTATCAAACGAAGCGTTATGTGCAACTACCACCGCATTTTCTCCGCAGAAATCCAGAAAACTTTTTACCGCAGTTTCTTCTGAAGGGGCATTCTCAACCATTGTATCATCAATGCCTGTCAATTCGGTGATCTTTTCGGGAATATGTTTCTGCGGGTTGACAAACGTTGAAAAAGTATCTTTGATTTCACCGTTGACAAGACGCACTGCACCAATTTCAGTAATACGTTCCTGCAGTACGCTTAAACCCGTCGTTTCGATATCAAATACAATGAATTCACCGTTGAGGGGCTGATGTGCATGACCGACAACCGCACCTGTGGCTTCATCGTTGATAAAATATGCCTCCAGCCCGTAAATAATCTTGAATTTTCCGCCCTTGCTGCGAATAGCATCACACGCATTCATTGCATCAGGATATGCCTGCGCTACACCATGATCGGTAATTGCTATCGCAGGCATTCCCCATGAATAGGCACGGTTGACCAGATCTCCTGCACTCGTTACAGCGTCCATTGCAGACATATTGGTATGAAGATGCAGCTCTACACGTTTGACAGGTGCTTTATCCACGATTTTCGCTGTACCTACCCTGCACACGGCAGAAGCCATGACAGTAACATCATGTTCATATTTATCCATCTGTGCATCGCCTTTGACAAGAATAGCATCGCCTTGTCTTAGTTCCAGAATGCCTTTGCATTTCTCGTTGAAATCGATAATCTTTACTGTTACAGAACCAGTATAATCCGTCATGTTCACAGAAATGATTTTTCGCTTATTGTCACGGGAATCACGAATATCCATTGAAAAAATCGTACCCCAGAAAATAATGCGTCCTGCCTCAGCAGAAATATTTTTCAGCGGAAACAGTTCTCCCTTGATGTGGCTGCCATAAATCGTTACTGCACTGTCGGGAATGCAGGCAGGATTCAGAAAAGCACCCTGACGAATCTCAATTTCTGACTGTACAGGCTGAGGAACTGCTTTTTTCTGCGTCTGTGCCTTATGAGCCGCTGCTGACTGCATCATACTTTCATACTGCTCCTGCTCGGCTATCTGCTGTTCACGCAGTACCTTTTCTTCGTTGATTTTCTGCTGTTCTATGTAAGCAGCGCTGTCTGCATCAATTGTCAGCACACCTTCCAGCACGATCCGATAATGCAGACCGAATTCCTCTTTGATCAGCTCAGACAGTTTTTTTTCAAAGCCCTGCTGCAGCAAAATATCCTGACCGCCATGCTGTAAAGTAATGACTAACTCCTCCCCTGCCATACGGGCTGCAGAATCGTTCAGCGTACCGTTCAGACTGGCATAACGCCGCTTCATTTCTTTAGCTAATTCAGGATAATAACTTTCACGAAATAAATCAGCATCATATTTGGGATAAATATGACACTGAAACAAATTCAATATACTCTCACAAATTGTTTTTTCGATGCGGAAAAGTGTTTCCTTGTCCACCAGTTCCGCCAACTTCACCGATAACTCCATGATACGCTTTTCAGAATCTATCCTGATACCAAGAATATCACCCTCGCGCACTTTGTCGGGAAATCCACTGATATCAAGATATTTTCCGAAAAAATCCGAAAATTTATTCACGCTTCAATCTCCCTTTGTCATGTTACAACTGTTCTATCTCTTTCATCAATTCGTCCAGCAAACATTCCTCCGGCACCTTTTTTATGATTTCTCCCTTTTTGAAAAGCAGACCCACACCGTCACCGCCTGCTATACCAATATCAGCTTCTCTCGCCTCACCGGGGCCATTGACCACACAGCCCATAATAGCTACTGTGATGGGTTTCTGACAGTCTTTCAGGCGAGCCTCTGCTTTCTTTGCCAAAGATATCAGATCAATGCGGGTACGTCCGCAAGTCGGGCAGGAAATAAACTGCACGCCAAAACGGCGCAGTCCCAGTGCCTGCAAAATATCTTTTGCCGCATAAACCTCCTTAACAGGGTCATCTGTCAAGGAAACCCTTATGGTATCACCGATGCCCTCCAGCAGCAGACTGCCGATGCCGGCGGCGGATTTGATCAGCCCCATGCGCTCGGTACCTGCTTCTGTAACCCCAAGATGCAGCGGATAACTGCACTGTTCGGCTGCCAGCTCATAGGCTTCCTTCATGAATGCCACGTTAGAAGATTTCATAGAAAGCACGATCTGGTCAAAATCAAACTTTTCCAACAAAGCTGCATGATACAGCGCACTGTCGCACAATGCCTGCGGTGTCGGCTTGCCATACTTCGCCAGAATATGCTTTTCCAATGAACCGGAATTAACCCCGATACGAATGGGAATGTTCCTTCTGCGGCACTCATCAGCCACCTGCTTCACCCTGTCATCAGATCCGATATTGCCGGGATTGATGCGAATTTTATCAACCCCAGCCGCTGCTGCTTCCAATGCTATTTTATAATCAAAATGAATATCGGCAACAATAGGGGCTGACACTTCTTTTTTGATAGCCGGTATCAGCCTGACTGCCTCTATATCAGGTACGGCAATACGGATAATATCACAGCCTGCCTGTTCCAGCGCTGCCGCCTGCCGTACACTTCCTTCAATGTCCACAGAGGGAACATTCAGCATAGATTGTACTGTAATTTCTGCATCGCCGCCAATCTGCAAAGAACCGACAGCGATTTTTTTGGTATCCCGTCTTTTCATGCTATCTTCTCCTATTGAAACAGTCGGATAATATCATTGATAGAAATAACCACCATAAACAGCAGCAATACCGCCAGACCGATAGCGTGTACCCAGCCTTCATGTTCCGGCTTGATGGGTTTTCTTCTGATTGCTTCGATAATCAGAAATACCAGTCTGCCTCCGTCCAATGCCGGCAGCGGCAGTAAATTAACCACACCGAGATTCACAGTAATGACCATCATAATGAAAATCAGGTTGCCCAATCCCGCCCAGAAACTGGACTGCAGTCCTGCAGCTGTTGCCTGTGTAATAGCTGAGGTCATACCAATGGGGCCGGCTACTTCGTTGAAGCCGAACTGACCTGTTATCAGACCGATCAGACTTGCCCATACCATTTTGACAGTAGAACACGTTTGCAGAAAAGTCTGCTGCATCAACGTCCAGAAGTTATTTTCAATCGCCGCCACCTTGAAATCCAGATGTGTGATCTCCTTTCCTTCTTTCGTCTGACTTGTCGGCAGTTTTACATGGTCAAATGTCATTGTCTGACCGTCACGCACTACTGTAAAAGTCATATCGTTATTTTTAGCGGTCGCCAGTGCAAAGTTCAGATCCATAGAAGTGCTGATTCCGTAGCCATTGATGGATTTTATCTCATCGCCTACCTGTAAAAACTGCGATGATGTGCAAACATCCGAAAAAGCAGCAATACGGTTGGACGCAAAACGGCTGTTAGGAATCAGCGTAATCATCATCAGCACAAAGCCCAGCAGAATATTCATTACTGCTCCGGCTACTACAATCAGCATACGCTTCCACACGGATTTTTTGCCGAAGGCTCTGTTGTCCTCGCTGTCGGCATCTTCACCTTCCATAGAACAAAAACCGCCGATCGGAAAAGCCCGCAGAGAGTAAAGAGTTTCGCCTTTCTGAAATTTTATCAGCTTTGGCCCCATACCCAGCGCAAATTCATTGACCTTTACACCACATTTTTTCGCAGTAATGAAATGACCAAACTCGTGAATAAATATGATCAATTCAAAAAGCAAAATACCGATAATAACTAATAATACGCCTTCTATCTTAATCATCTCCTCCGTATTGATGCAGAATCCTCTGACGGGTTTCTCTGTCAGCCGACAAAATATTATCCAGTGTCATGCTGCAGGAAGCACCGGAAAACGCTGCTGCTGCTTCACCTACCAGATCAGTAATCTGCAGGAAAGATATTTTCCCTTCCAAAAACAACTGAACGGCGGCTTCATTTGCGGCATTTGCCACTGTCGGGTAAAGCCCTCCGCGCCGCAATGCTTCACGACAAATACGCAGACACGCAAAAGTGTCTGTGTCGGGCTTGGCAAAGGTCAGAGTCGCTATTTGTGACAGATCAAGTTCCTTTACCGGTGAAGCTAACCGCTCCGGATAAGTCAGAGCATACTGAATTGGTATGCGCATATCTGCTGTCCCCAACTGTGCAATGATGGAATGGTCTTTCAGCTGTATCATGGAGTGAATGATGCTTTCCCGATGAATCAGCACATCTATTTTTTCATCCGGCACTTCAAACAGCCACGAGGCTTCTATCACCTCTAATCCTTTATTCATGAGGGTAGCAGAATCTATAGTGATTTTTGCGCCCATGCTCCAGTTAGGGTGCTTCAGTGCCTGCTGCACAGTAACTTTTTCCAGTTCCTCCCTGCGCTTGCCGTAAAAAGAACCGCCTGATGCGGTAAGAATGACTTTTTCCAGTGCTTGTTCCGGACAGCCCTGTAAGCACTGGAAAATAGCTGAATGTTCACTATCAACGGGATAAAGCGCAACACCTTTTTGCCGGACAGCAGACTTCACCACTTCGCCGCCTGCTACCAGCGTTTCTTTATTGGCTAACGCCAGATTTTTTCCGGCGTTGACCGCCTCTAATGTTGGCAGCAGCCCTGCTACACCGACAATAGCATTGACAACGGTATCTGCGCCCTGACAATGAGCAGCCTCTAAAATTCCTTCCTGCCCTGCCAGTACCTGAATATCTGTATCTGCCAGCGCTATTTTTAATTCAGCCGCAGCGTCTTTATCTCCTACTGCTACCATAACCGGCTGAAATTCTCTTGCCTGTTGTTCCAGCAGCCTGATACTCCGCTGCGCTGTAAGAGCAACAACCTTTATGTTGTGCATTCTTGCTACATCTAACGTCTGCACACCAATCGAACCGGTAGAACCAAGTACAGCAATTGCCTGTGTCATATGCAAACTCCTCCCGTCACACGATCATATGGTTATAATGGGAAAATAAGTGATAAATGTCAGAATAAACGGCGCTACCATGATAACGCTGTCAAAACGGTCAAGAAAACCGCCGTGACCGGGAATGATAAAACCGTAATCTTTGATCTTGAAATACCGCTTGACAACTGAAAAGCTCAGATCTCCTATAATGGAAAGCAGGGATCCAAAAAAAGCGAGTATCGACAGATTCAGATATTGAACGTGCGCTTTTTCCCCATAAAGCAGACTGCTGAAAATCCAGCCTACCAGACAGGTAGCGCCGATACAGAACAATACCCCGCCGATTGCTCCTTCTATCGTTTTTTTAGGACTGATAACGGGACAAAGCTTATGTTTTCCCAGAAAGCTTCCGGCAAAGAATGCGCCGATATCTGCCATCCATGGCAAACCAAGAGAAAGGACAAAATAAAAGGAAGCATGTGCGGCATCGAAATTTTTCATCATTACAACGGAGGACATCGCTGCTGTTATCAGAATCGTCATGCCGTAATGATAAGCAAATTCTTTATACGATATCTTTTCATGGAAAAAGACCATCATTGAAAGAGCAATTCCCGTATAAACATATGCTGTCAGCGTTCCATAACCGTAGGTGAGCAGCATCGGATAAGCACACGCAAACAGTATAGCAGGAATGCTTACCTGAAACAGCTTTATCACACCACACGCTACCAAAAATTCCCCTACTGATAAACCACAGACAATTGCAATCGCTATATCAATCAGGACAGGCACTTGCACACCGAAAAAAACAACAGCTAAAATCATCGGTACGCCGATCGCAGCTGCCAGAAATCGCTTTGCCATTTATACCCCTCCAAATCTCCTGCTTCTCTGATTGAATTCTTCAACCGCCTTATCAAAATCTTTTTCACTGAAATCAGGCCAGAGTGTATCGGTGGAATAAAATTCGGCATATGCCGCCTGATATAACATAAAGTTGCTCAGACGGTGTTCTCCTCCTGTACGGATAATCAGATCAGGATCGGGCATTCCCGCAGTATACAAACGGCTCGATACGGACGCTTCCGTCAGTTCCTCTTCAGACATTCTGCCGTCCCTGATATCTTCATAAATTTGCTTTACTGCACTGAGTATTTCTGCACGGCCGCCGTAATTCATCGCAATATTCAGCTGCATTCCTTTACGGTCTTTCGCTATTTCTTCTGTTTCGTTGATAAGTTGTATGATATCCGATGGAAAAGCAGAACGATCACCGATAAAAACGACCTTAATGTCATCTTCACGAAAATTCACAAGCGAATCTATCAGATACTGTCTGAAAATTTTCATCAGGGCGTTTACTTCTTCCAACGGACGCTTCCAGTTCTCAGTCGAAAACGCATATAAAGTGAGATACTTTACACCCTGCCGACTGATATATCTTGTTATATTCTTAAAGGTCTTTGCACCGTAGGTATGGCCTATCGGACGAGGCAATCCTCTTTTTTTAGCCCATCTGCCATTACCATCCATAATAATACCAATATGTTCGGGAATGCGCCACTCGATTGGTGCTTTTTTCATGCTGTCCACCTCGCTGGTAATCCTCGGAAAAGATAACATTTTTGTCTCTTTCCATACTATTTCATAGTGACATACTCCCTGACCTCCGCGCTTTTGTCAAGAGGCAGAAGCTTCTCGTTTCAGTACAGCGAACTGTACAGTATTACCGAGCTAACCCCGTGTATGTCACGGTTCTGTTTTATGTCAGGGTGAGAGTCTTCTTGCCGATTTAGGATAAAATTCATCTCGGCAGAACGAATCCTGCCGAGATATTTGTTCTTGTTTCAATCTGCGCACGATAGCTGTACGAAATTGCAGCAAAGCGACACACCCCCAACAGAATCAGACGACCCATCTTGTTTTACGGGGCGTGAAATTTCCTCTTGTCAGGCCGCACACGCTCTTTGCTGCCGTCCTTCGTCGGAACAGCATCACAGTCTTATTCTGTCAGAAAAAATTCCCGACAGCCTTTAACGGCATTGATTTTTCATAGGTATCCTGCCGGATATAGTGTCAGATTTCCATAATCTGCTTCTGCTTCTTTTCGGTCAGGCTGTCAATTGTCTTTATGTGTTTATCCGTAATATCCTGAATTTTCTTTTCGCCTGTTTTCTGATCATCTTCAGTAATTTCGCCCTTCTTTTTCATCGCTTTCAGCTTTTCCATTGCCTCACGTCTGATAGAACGAATGGCTACCTTTGCATCTTCACCCATTTTAGCGATGTCTTTAACGATGACTTTACGTCTGTCCTCTGTCAGCGGCGGGAAAACCATGCGGATAATTTTACCGTCATTCTGCGGATTGATACCGATATCGGAAGTCTGGATTGCCTTTTCAATACTGCGCAGGACGGAAGTGTCCCAGGGCTGAATGGTGAGGGTTCTTGCCTCTGTAACGGATACAGCTGCAATCTGGTTGATGGCGGTGGGGGCACCGTAATAATCCACCCTGATTTTGTCAAGAACTGCGGGATTCGCACGGCCTGCACGAATTTCCGAAAATTCTGTTTCCAGATGCTCTACTGACTTTTTCATTTTGTCGTCTGTGTTTTTGATAAGTGTGTTCATAGTGATTTCTCCTCCGTTCAATCATCTTTATGTGCGGCAAAGCAGTATCATGAAAAGTATTTCCGCTTTGCTGCTGTTCATTCAATCATTTACTCTACCAGTGTACCGACGTTTTCCCCGCATACGGCAGAAACAATGTTATCGGGATTTTCCAGACTGAATACGATAATCGGCAAGTGGTTATCTTTGCAGATAGCAGCAGCGGTGCTGTCCATTACCTTCAGGTCATGATTCAGTACTTCCTGAAAAGAAACTCTGTCGTACTTTTTAGCATCAGGGTTAACTTTGGGATCGCTGTCATAAACACCGTCTACCATAGTGGCTTTCAGAATGATATCTGCATCGATCTCAGCCGCTCTGAGTGCAGCAGCGGTATCAGTAGAAAAGAAGGGATTGCCCGTACCGCAGCCAAATACCAGAATTCTGCCTTTTTCCAGATGACGGATAGCTCTGTTTCTGATATACGGTTCTGCTACCTGCTGCATTGCAATAGCAGTCTGTACACGAACCTCCAGACCTAACTGCTCCAGTGCATCACATACGCCCAGTGCGTTGATAACCGTTGCCAGCATACCCATGTGGTCAGCTCTGGTACGATCCATCTTGCCGCTGGAACGGCCTCTCCAGAAGTTGCCTCCGCCTACAACGATAGCAATTTCTACACCCATTTCATTCAGTTTCTTGATAGGCTCGCAGAATCTCAGAACCGTATCAAAGTCTATACCATGTTTTTCTTCTCCTGCCAGCGATTCTCCGCTCAGCTTCAAAAGAACTCTCTTGTATTTAGGCGTCATAATACTCACACACTCTCCTGTTGTTGTATTTTAATTTATTTTACTATATTCGACAACTAAAGTAAAGCAGAAATTATTAATTTTCTGTTGATATTATATGATAGTCATTTTCACCAAAAGGATTCACAAAAAATCAGCAGGCTGTTTCCGGCTCTGCCGCTCAAAAGCATGGAAAAGGATGTTTACCCTTCGTCATTATATCAGCAGCTTTTTGGTGCTTATTATACAAAAACAGAGGGCGTGGCTCTGCCGACCGTCCTCTGTTCTCGATAGTTCCGATTTTTAATTATTTTACCATGCTGGCAACTTCTGCTGCAAAATCATCAGAACGTTTCTCAAGACCCTCGCCCTTTTCAAAACGAACGAATCCGAGAATCTCAATCTTTCCGCCGAGTGCCTTAGCAGTCTGAGCGGTATAATCGCTGATCTTGAGCTTGCTGTCCTTAACAAATACCTGATTAACGAGGCAGTTCTCCTCATAGTACTTGCCGATTTTGCCCATAACGATCTTCTGTGCAATTGCTTCAGGCTTACCCTCGTTCATAACCTGCTCGGTCATGATCTTCTTCTCATGCTCCAGCACCTCAGCGGGAACCTGTTCTTTGTTCAGGTAAGAAGGAGCTACTGCTGCGATCTGCATTGCGATATCCTTTGCATAGGTCTTGAATGCGTCGTCAATTGCTACATCTGTGTCAAACTTAACCATAACGGCAATCTTTCCGCCTGCATGGATATAAGTAGCTACGACACCCTCATAACGTTCAAAACGACGGATAATGATGTTCTCACCGATTGTCTGGATCTTTTCCTGCAGCAGTTCAGCAACACTCATTTCTGTGCCGACAGCCTTCTTGTTGAGCAGTTCTTCTACATTAGCGGGCTTCTCTGCCATAACGGTTTCTGCAACTGTCTTGACAAAACCCTGAAAATCTGCATTCTTTGCTACGAAGTCTGTTTCTGCATTTACTTCAAGTGCAACACCTGCGGTGCAGTCATCGTTTGTATAAGCGAAAGCAACACCCTCAGCAGCGATTCTGGAAGCCTTCTTTGCAGCCTTTGCCAGACCCTGCTCTCTGAGCACGTCAATTGCCTTCTCCATATCTCCGTCAGTTTGTGCGAGAGCCTTTTTGCAGTCCATCATACCGCAGCCTGTTCTCTCTCTCAGCGTCTTAACATCTTGTGCTGTAAAAGCCATAATATTTACCTCCATCAGTATTCATTTCTTTATTATTTCTGAACTGCCCATTGTCTGAAACCAACGGACTTCCTGCTTCTTCGTCCTCGCAGCCTACTGACTCCACAGGCGTAAAATCGGGCCGAACCTTCCCTACTCTTTATCACACGTTCAAAAAATACCCGCAGAAGTTGCGGGTATTCTGTTATATGGCATTATTCTTCGGTTGCGTCTTCTTCAGCCTCTTCGGCAGCAGCAGCGCCCATCTTGCCCTCGTTGCCTTCGATGATAGCGTTAGCGATAGCACCGGAGATCAGTTTTACAGCACGGATAGCGTCATCATTGCCGGGGATAACATAGTCGATTTCGTCAGGATCACAGTTTGTGTCGACGATAGCAACGATCGGAATACCCAGTTTCTTTGCTTCAGCTACTGCGATTCTTTCCTTTCTGGGGTCAACGATAAACAATGCGCCAGGAATATCCTTCATATCCTTGATACCGCCGAGGAACTTCTCGAGCTTTTCGATCTCAAGGTTGAGCTTGATAACTTCCTTCTTGGGCAGAAGATCAAAAGTACCGTCAGTTTCCATTGTACGGAGCTGTCTGAGTCTTTCAATTCTGCGGCGGATAGTTGTGAAGGTGGTGAGCATACCGCCCAGCCATCTTGCGTTAACATAGTAAGCACCTGCACGGAGTGCCTCTTCCTTAACGGAATCCTGTGCCTGCTTCTTTGTACCTACAAACAGAACAGACTTACCCTCAGAAGAAAGCTCACGAACGAAGTTATAAGCCTCTTCGAGCTTCTTGACGGTCTTCTGCAGGTCGATAATGTAGATACCGTTTCTCTCTGTGAAGATGTAGGGAGCCATTTTCGGGTTCCATCTTCTTGTCTGATGTCCGAAGTGAACACCTGCTTCCAAAAGCTGTTTCATTGATACTACTGCCATTGTTAAAAATCCTCCTTAGGTTTTTTCCTCCGCTGGTCTGCATTACGCCGTATGCTGCGCACCTAACGAATATGACCAACGTGCGAACTGCAAGGGATATTATACCATACCAGTTCCGGAATTGCAAGAAAAATTTTTCCGGATTTTCAATTTTTCTGAACTGCAATATAAAATATCAG
Organism: uncultured Ruminococcus sp.; assembly: GCA_902803585.1. Lineage (GTDB taxonomy): Bacteria > Bacillota > Clostridia > Oscillospirales > Acutalibacteraceae > UBA1213. The sequence continues at coordinate 25,834 of CADCQO010000145.1, read as the reverse complement.
TGAAAAAACGGAAAAAACGACAGCTTTGATTTCTTATGCTGATGATAGGCAAACGGGCAGTGACTGACAAGAATTGTATCCTCACCGATCAGACAGATATTTTCCCATTGTATCACCACGTCTTCTCCGCGTCCCAAAAAGCCGAAGAACCGCTGCCGCCCGTAAATAATGACCGAAATCACCTTTGCTGTTTCTGTATTGACCTCCACGTCATCGACAAAACCGATACGACAGCCGTTTGTGCTGTTAATGACCTCTTTGTGCCGCAGTTCTGTAACACGACAGCTATTCATAAAAATCGCCCCTTCGATAACATAATCCTGCAAGGCTATGTTATGGCACAAGGGGCGCATTTATGACAAATTCAAGTATTTTTCGGGCGGAAAGCTCTTCCGTCAAACTTCGCAGTGATTCCTGCAAAAAGTTTTTTCATCGGCATCGTCAGCAAAACGAATATACCGACAGCGATCAGCGTCATTACACCCAACAAAATGCCTGTGGTCAGTGAAAACGGCGCAAAATTGAAAAGATCAAAATGCTGTCCCAATAATGGAATGTCACGGCAGCACAGCACTCCGATGGCAACACCCGACACCATAGACACAAACAGGGCTATTCTTATCTTGTTGAACGGTAAGGAAACCTGAAACAGTATCATGAAAGAAGTAATGGCCGTAAGACACACAGCTAATGTCTTATATTCCGCTATGTTCAGATTGAAAAGATACATAGCGAAAATACACAGAATAACATTGATAACAGTCGTCAGTCCTGCCGGTATCGCTTTTTCCAGTATATTCAGGATAAAGATACCCTTGATCCTTTCTTTGTTTGGTTCCAGTGCGAGAATAAAAGACGGAATACCGATGGTAAAGGCGTTGACCAGTGTAAGCTGTATGGGCTGGAACGGGAACGGTGCTGTCAGGAAAAGGAACAAAATTGCCAGAATCGTGGAAAAAATCGTCTTTACAATAAATAAGGTGGAGGAACGCTGGATATTATTGATCGTTCTTCTTCCCTCTGCCACTACTTTGGGCATAGAAGCAAAGTTGGAATCCAGAAGAACTAACTGTGCCACATTTCTGGCGGCATCACTGCCCGCTGCCATAGCAATACTGCAGTCGGCTTCTTTCAATGCCAGAACATCGTTTACGCCGTCACCTGTCATCGCTACGGTATGTCCCAGTTCTTTCAGTGCTACCACAAACTGTTTTTTCTGAGAGGGAGTCACTCTGCCGAATACTGTATATTTCTTCATTGCCTCACGAATATCTTCTTCGGTTTTCAGGGTTGTTGCATCAATATATTTATCGTAATTTCTGACTTCGGCCCGTCTTGCCACATCAGAAACCGTGATAGGATTATCTCCTGAAATAATCTTGACATCTACTTTCTGGTCGGCAAAATACCGCAGCGTTTCCGGTGCTTCGGCTCTGATTTTATCATTCAGCAGCACTATGCCGATAACCTCAATATTTTCGGGCAGTTCATTGCCTTGAAAATTGTTTTCTGAATGCGCCAGAACAATAGAACGATAATTTTTAGAGTAGCCGTCCAGCAGTTTTTTCAGTTCCTGCGGTACTTTTCCAAGAATAAACTCCGCTGCACCCATGATATAAGTACCCTCATTCACAAAATGTGCACCCGACCATTTTTTCTCGGAGGCAAAAGGCACAGCCTTATCTGATTTCATGGCTGTCGTACCGCTGAACTTATCCTTCAGCGCCATAAAAGTGGCATTGGTATCGTCCAGAGCATCTACCAGACCACAAAGAATATCCGCAATATTTTCCTTTTCCGTTTTGTTTCCGAACGGGACATAATCCGCTACTTCCATGCAGCCTTCTGTAATGGTGCCTGTTTTATCCAGACAAAGCACATCTACCCTTGCCAATGTTTCAATACAATACAGTTCCTGCACCAATACTTTATGGCGGGATAAACGAATGACACTGACTGCCAATACCGTACTGGTCAGCAGAATCAGACCTTCGGGAATCATTCCTGTTACAGCTGCTACTGTGCTGACAACTGCCTGCACCAGATGAGCATCAATAATCCCCAGCACCGACCTTGCTGATCCCGCATCTGCCGGCGGCAGACTGTACTGTTTGAAGAACATCAGAAGTGCTAACGGCAGAATAATAAAAGTCAGTACCTTGATGATCTTATTCAGCGTATACAGGATTTCTGAATTGACTTTTTTGATATACTTCGCCTGCGCAGAAATTTTGGAAGCATAGTTTTCACTGCCAACGTGTTCCGCCTTTGCATAGCACTTTCCGCTGACAATGTAGCTGCCTGAATACATCATATCGCCGGCTTTTTTATGAATGGCATCAGATTCTCCTGTCAGAAGCGATTCGTTAGCATCACAGTTGCCTGAAACGACAATGCAGTCCACAGGAATCTGATTTCCCTGCGAAAATTCAATCATGTCGTCCAGAACAATTTCGTGAATGGCTGCTTTCTTTTTTTGCCCGTCACGAATAACCGTCACTTTGGTGGCAGAAACAATGGACAGCTTATCAATGGTGCGCTTTGCTCTGATCTCCTGAAAAATACCAATGACGGTATTACACAGCATGACACCCAGAAACAGCATATTCTTATAAGAACCTACCAGAAAAACAGCAATTCCCAGCAGCAGATTCAGCACGTTAAAAAGTGTAACGATATTATCATAAAAAATCCGTTTGATACTCTTTGTCGGCAATGGTTTATCATCGTTGACAAGTCCTTCGCTGATACGCTGGTTGACCTGTTCCTGCGTTAATCCTGTTTCCTGTGTGACATCAAAACGCTCAGCGTCTTCCGCTTTTACAGCTTCCTTCACAGTTTTTTTCATGCTTTGCTCTCCTTTGTTGAATTATTCATTCATTATATATTTTTCATCGGAATATGTCAATCTTTTGTACAGTGAAGAATTCAGCGTTCAGCGAAAATATCAGTTTTCCTGAAAAAAGCAGGACGCACCGTCAAAATGATGCGTCCTGCGGGAAATCAAAAACCGTATGTAATTACTTGATTTTCATGACATAAAGTGACTGCGGCTGCATTGTCAGCTTCTTGTCCTCTGCACACGCCCTGCCGATAGCAAATACCGTTTCACAGTCAAAATCAAAGGGGGCGCTCTGTGCTTTATCTGTCGGGTTGACGGCAATCAGGAACGAACCTCTTCTGAAAATAAACGGATAAGTGCTTTTCTTTGCATATACTACTTCAAATGCACCATCGGACTGTAAATCCTCGTTTGCGTGGCGGAGGTCAATTACTTTTCTCAGAGTGTTCAGGATAGAATCCGGATCTTTTTCGCACTTCTCAACAGTTACGGCATTCTCTGAGGTGTCTACCGGCAAATACAGGTCTTCTGCAGGAACTGCCGAGAATCCGCAGTTCGGGCTGCTGTTCCACTGCATGGGTGTACGAGTGCCTGTTCTGCTGTAACCGCCTTCTTTGCTGTTCAGACCTTCCATATACTTCATACCGATTTCATCGCCATAATAAAGGAACGGTACACCCGGCATCAGGAAAATAAAACTGTATGCCAGCTTTGCTTCGAGCGGTGTGAACATCTTTGTCATGCGGGGCGTATCATGGTTGCAGGTAATAAAGCTGATATAGCCCTTGCCTTTTGTACCCTCCAGATCTTCCAGATATTCGTCAAGGAACTTTGTAATATCGCCTTTGCCGTTTTTACCGAATACCGCTGTGCATTCGCCTGTTTTACTATCCTTATCACGGAACAGAATACGATAACCGTTGTTGTCGTGGTCAAGGTAGAAATCGCTGTGGAAGCCTGCACCGATTGATACTTTCGGATTACACCATTCTGAAACAATAGCCGCTTCGGGGAATTCCTTATCCAGCATGGCACGGACATTTTTCCATACTTTACAGGTTTCGGGCTTTTCACCATCTTCGCCTTTTACCAATGAATCCGCCATATCGACACGGAAACCGTCACAGCCCATCTTTAACCAGAAGCGCATGATATCCTTCAGTGCTTCAACAGTTGCTACACAATCCGGATCAGTGGGCTTTTTCTGCCATGCAGGGTGAGTAATCTTATTGAAGCCGTAATTCAGAGCAGGCTGGGAACTGAAATAGTTTACCATGTAGTTACCGTCACGAGGGGTAATGCCGCAAAGCAGCCTGTACTGCGGAGGAGCTTCCCATACACAGTCTGTCCAGATATATCTTCCGCTGTATTCATTCTTTTCTGCCTGCTTACTTTTCAATAACCACTCGTTCTGGTCAGACGTATGACCAGGTACGAGATCAAGCAGAATTCTGATGCCCTTTTCGTGAGCAACTTCAAACAGATGTTTCAAATCTTCATTCGTACCATAGCGTTCAGCTACTTTATAGTAATTTCTCACGTCATAGCCGGCGTCCATAAACGGTGAATCATACACGGGATTGAGCCAGACAGCATTACAGCCCAGACTCTGCACATAATCCAGTTTGGAGATAATACCGTTGATATCACCGATACCATCACCGTTGCTGTCGCAGAAAGTCTGAGGATAGATTTCATAGAAAACAGCATCTTTTAACCAATTTGGCATAATAAAAACCTCCGATACATGGTAATTTTTATACATTATACCATACATCAGAGGGGCTTGCAAGACAAATAATGCTTATTTCTGACAAAAATTAAGTGACTGGCGGCGCACAGACTGACGTTTGTATTATCTTCTCCGATATCTGCATATACATATTCAAAGAGGTGTTGGTATGGAACAGCTGCAGGCTATCAATGCAAAAATCAATACAATTATCTGGGGACCTTATATGCTGCTGTTCCTGATCGGAGTGGGGCTACTCTATACCATAAAACTGAAATTTTTTCAGCTGGTGCATTTCAGGTGGTGGTGGCGAAAAACCGCTCTCTCCGTTTTCGGCAAAAACAACAGCAGCAGCCATTCCGGCATTTCTCCGTTGCAGGCAATGTCTACTGCTCTGGCAGGTTCTGTCGGTACAGGTAATATTGTCGGTGTTGCAAACGCTATTGCACTGGGCGGAGCAGGCGCAGTATTTTGGATGTGGATCGCCGCTTTCTTCGGCATGGCAACCGTTTTTGCTGAAAATGTGCTGGGTGTCAAATACAGAACCCGCAACGGCGGAAAGTTTGTCGGCGGCCCTATGTATTACATCGAAAAAGGGCTTGACTGTAAATGGCTCGCCGTTATCTTCGCTGTCATCTGTACAGCAGCCTCTCTGGGTATGGGCAACATGACCCAAAGCAATTCTGTGGCGGGTGCGCTGAAAACAGGATTCGGTGTGCCGCCAGAAATCAGCGGTGTCATTCTCGCTGTATTGGTAGGAATGATTATTTTCGGCGGAATTTCCCGCATTGCCCGACTGACCGAAAAGTTAGTGCCTGCCATGACAATATTGTTTTTATCAGGGATCACTGTTGTGATTCTGTTCAATATCCGTGCGATTCCCGAAGCGTTCAGCCGCATTTTTACGGAAGCCTTTGATGTCAGATGTGCGGCGGGAGGATTCATGGGGTATGGCATGACAAAGGCAATGAAATACGGCATTTCCAGAGGAGTATTTTCCAATGAAGCCGGACTCGGCACATCACCGATCGTTCATGCAGCCGCTGAAACCGATGACCCTTATAATCAGGGAATGTGGGGCATTTTTCAGGTTTTTATTGATACAATCGTACTATGCACACTTATGGCACTGTGTATCCTGACAACAGGCGGTGACCGCATGGGACTGGACGGGATAGAACTGAGTACGTATTCGTTTGATGCTGTACTGGGCAGGTTCGGACATATTTTTATGTCCCTCTCTATTATACTGTTTGCCTTTGGTACGCTGGTATCCTGGTCCTACTACGGAGAAAAAAGTCTTGAATACCTGACGGGCGGAAAATATATCCGCTTATACCGTATATTTTATGCCGCTGTTACCTATGCCGGCTGTGTGATGGGGCTGTCGGTAGTATGGGAAATCTCCGATACCCTTAACGGACTGATGGCAATTCCTAATCTGATCGCCCTGATACTGCTCTCCAGCAAGGTCAGATACAGTGAAATCAACCTTCCCTATGGCACAAAAAAACTCAAAACAAAACACCGGATACTTGCCGGACAAAAGCGATGAGATTAGATGTCTTAAATTCACAATCAGAAATCAGCAAAAATGGATTGACTTGAAGGATTTTTGCGGGTAAAATAGTGGAGGTGATCAGATCTCTGAAAACGCATACTGTCAAACCCCAAATAGAAAAGGAAGTCCGAATATGATGAAAAAAACCGTTGTTTTAATTCTGCTTTCAGTGCTGCTGATGAGTGCTGTTTCCTGCCGTAATCAATCCTCCGCAAGTTCTGCGGCAGACAGTACCCTGTCACAAAATACAACCGTGCAGCCGTCAGCCGAAAGTTCTGCACCTGCTGACCGCGCTGAACAGCCCTCAGTCAACAGTCAGCCCAAGCAGGAAAGTCTGCACCCCTCTTCGCAGTCTGCTGAAAGCAGCCAAACACCGGAAAGTTCCGCACCCGCTTCTCAGCCTGCTGAAAGCAGCCAAACATCGGAAAGTTCCGCACCCGCTTCTCAGCCTGCTGAAAGCAATCTGGCATCTGCAAGTTCAGTTTCTTCTTCTCAGTCTGTCGAAAGTACATCTTCCAATGAATTACAAACAACAAGTGAGGTCAGCTCTATGCAGCAGTCATTTTCTGAAACATCCACAAGCACTGAAAATTCTGTTTCCGATATTTTTCTGAATATACACACAAAAGTTTCCTCTGTTTCTGTTAGCTGGAATCTGATCAAAAATGCTGACGGCTATATTGTTGAATGTTCTTCCTCTGCCGACTTCCCTCAGGAATATACCTCTGAACGTCAGACAACCGAAAATTCTTTGACATTTGAACAGCTGCAGCAAAACACTACTTACTTTTTGCGCATCCGTACTTACCGCACAAAGAACGGCGAGCGCATTTATTCCGGCTGGAGCGAAACCTATACTGCTCCTCTGAAAACGATTGAAGTAATTGACGGGGCTACCTATGTCGACGGTGTTCTGATTGCCAATAAAACCTATGCCCTGCCTTCTTATTTCGGATACGGTCTGACCGATGAAACATATCAGGCATACAACGCAATGGTTGCTGCCGCTGCCGCAGACGGTATTACATTGTGGATGGAATCAGGCTTCCGCAGCTATGATACACAAAGCTTTACATATCAATCCTTTGTCTGGGACAGAGGCGTTGCTTTAGCAGACCTTTGCTCTGCCCGTCCGGGTCATTCAGAACACCAGACAGGACTGGCACTTGACTTTAATACTACCTCAGATGCCTTCGCTTACACCCCTGAAGCTGCATGGATTGAGGCACATTGTGCTGAATTCGGTTTTATTATCCGATATCCGCAGGGCAAAGAGGAAATTACCGGATATAAATATGAGCCTTGGCACGTACGGTATCTCGGCATGGAAAAAGCCGCTGAAATCAGCGCCAGCGGCTTGACATTGGAGGAATACTACGGCATTACCTCCATTTATCAGGACTGAACCCTTCAACATAATACCAAGCAGCGGCACATTACAACGCCGCTGCTTTTTTTCAGTTCTCTGTATCTGCATTTTTCTGACGGATAATCTGCTCTAACTGTGCTTTGGAGAAGCGGTGCTTTTTCTTGCAGAAATGGCAGATTGCCTCTGCATAACCTTTCTCATCTGCCAATGCACGAATTTCATCGTCTTTCAGTGTAACGAAAGCATCAATGATCTTATCTCTGCTGCACGAGCAGGCATAGCGAAGCGGTGATTCGTCCAATACCTCCACTTCAAAGCCTTTGAGGGCAGTTTTACAAATATCCTCCATGCTCATGCCCTTTGCCAGCATCGTTGTCATCGGTTCCAGTTCAGCAACATTCTTTTCGATATGATCAATTGTCGCCTCTGTTGCTCCCGGTAAAAGCTGTATCAGCAGGCCGCCTGCCAGCAGCACCTGATGATCTTCCTTGTCCAGCAAAACGCCCAGAGCGCAAACGGTCGGAATCTGTTCGCTGGTGGCATAGTAATTGGTGATATCTTCGGCAATCTCTCCGGAAATCAGCTGTACCTGTCCGACATACGGTTCACCTGTTCCATAGTCACGCATAACATTCAGTATACCTGTCCTGCCTACTGCTTTTGCAACATTCAATTTGCCGCTGGGATAATATTCTGTCGGACAATCCGGATTCTGCACATAACCTTTGACATTGCCTTTACTGTCTGCAACAGCAATGACTGCTCCGGTTTCGCTGTTATCTCCCTTGATACGAAGTGTCACACTGGCATCGTCCTGCTTCAGTTGTGCACCCATAATGGCAGCTGCTGTCAGTAAACGTCCCAGTGCTGCTGTTGCAACAGGTGACGTAAGATGCAGTCTGGCACCTTTATACACAAGGTCGGTCGTATCGGCGGCACAGGCCATAACAGCACCGTCAGATGTGATACAGCGGATAATTCTGTCTTTACTCATGCTTCATCTTCCTTACCACAAATATTTCTCTTTGTGCATCGGGTTTCGGTTCGTCAAAGGTCATATCTTCATAAACGGCCTCTGTATACAACCCCGCCTGATGCAGCATATGATTCATTTCTTCTCTTGTATAGGCATACTCTGAGAATTGTTCCGTATAACGCCGGTAATGCCTGCCCTCCGGTTCAAAAAAATCCAGCGTGATAACCACCTGATGACGGTCGGAAAAATAGTTATTCTGCCATGCACAGAATACAGCAGGCGTGTCGTAAATAAAACAGTTGTCCCCTAAAATCCGCTCATGTTTATAAACGGTATTGCAGTCAAACACAAACAGACCGTCTTCTTCCAGATATTCTGCTACACGCTGAAAAGTACGCACTACGTCTTCCGCAGACGGCAAATGATTCAGGCTGTCCAGCGTACAGATACAGGTATGTATGGAACCGTACAGTTCCAATGACTGCATTTTCTGACAAAGAAACAGCGTCTGCCGGTCATCTTCCATGAATTTCTGCTGGGCAACTGAAAGCATATCTGAAGAAGCGTCGGCTCCGAAAATATCTACTCCCTGACGGCTAAGCGCGAGCGTCAAACTGCCCGTACCACACGCCAGATCCAATGTCAGACCCGTTTTGTGGTGGTGCTTCTCAAAAAGCTTCATCAGATATGCTGCCCGTTTCTCATAATCTGCGTTTTCAGTCAGTACATCATAAAAAGCAGCAAAATCAACATAGGAACTCACTCTGTATGACCTCCCTCCTTCAATCGTTCTATTGCGAGCATATAGCCGTCGCTGCCATAATGCAGTGAACGGTTAACACGGCTGATAGTAGCTGTACTGGCACCGGTGCGCTCGACAATCTCCGTGTAGACCTCTTTCTGGTTCAGCATTCTGGCTACTGCGAAACGCTGCGACATCGCTTTGATTTCGGGAACAGTACACAGATCGTCGAAAAAAGCATAGCATTCTTCAACAGTTTTCAGTGTCAGTATTGCCTCAAAAAGAGCATCTGTATTTTCACTTTTTATTTTTTCATTCATTCTGAACGCCTCCCGCAGGGATTCCTCGTTTGCTACACCATTTTATCATATCAGAGTGTAAAAGTAAATATCTATTTACAACGCTTCTTCTGCAGCCATTCATTATTCATTTCATGAAGTACGGCAAATTTTCTTTGCCCCATTCTGATTAGACATTTTTAACCTATAACGTCGTGTTTTTTCAACATCGACAAAAAATATTGTCTTGAACCACTAAATATTTTCGGAAAAATCAGCACAAATCTTATCGGAAAAATAATAAAAAACATTGATTTTTCTATGACGGTATGCTATAATACTTTCAGTTTAATTAAAGGAGGCAATACCATGGCTTATAAAATTTCTGATGAGTGCATCTCCTGCGGTGCTTGTGCAGGCGAGTGTCCTGTAGGCGCTATTTCTGAAGGCGACGGCAAGTACGAGATCGATGCAGATGCTTGTCTGGATTGCGGTGTCTGCGCAGGCGTATGTCCTGTTGGTGCTCCTTCTGAGGGCTGATAAGCAATCATGTAACCCAAAGACCGGCAGTGATATCTTTAACGGTATCCTGCCGGTTTTTTCTTTTCGTTCCCGTGCATGACATCATCAAAAAACGTCTATACTTCCTCTATCTGAAAGATGGAGGAATTGTTTTGTCGTTCAACAAAGTAGAAATATGCGGTGTGAATACTGCCGCTCTCCCTGTGTTATCCGAAAACCGTAAGCAGGAACTGCTCCGCACGATCAAAAACGGCAGTCCGGAAGAAAAAAAACAGGCTCGTGAAGAAATGATAAAGGGAAACCTGCGCTTAGTGCTGAGCGTTATCCAGCGTTTTGCCGGCAGAGGCGATAATCCTGACGACCTTTTTCAGGTGGGCTGTATCGGTCTGATGAAGGCAATCGACAATTTTAATTGCGACAAAGAAGTGCGCTTTTCGACCTATGGCGTACCAATGATTATCGGTGAAGTACGCCGTTATCTTCGGGACAACAACACCGTAAGGGTCAGCCGTTCTTTGCGGGATACCGCTTACCGTGCAATGCAGTTCAAAGAAACTTTTCTTTCGGAACACAATCGGGAACCCACAGTGGAAGAAATTTCTTCTGCTCTGGATTTGCCGAGAGAAAATGTCATCATTGCGCTGGAAGCAATTATAGAGCCCGTTTCTCTGTATGAACCTATCTATACAGATGGAACGGACACGGTTTATGTGATGGATCAGATAGGTGACCATAACGATGACAAAAACTGGATAGATGAGATTGTACTGAAGGAAGCAATCCGTGCGCTCAGTGACAGAGAAAAACGCATTCTGTCCCTGCGCTTTTTCAAAGGGAAAACTCAGACAGAGGTAGCCGAAGAAATCGGCATCAGTCAGGCACAAGTATCCCGACTGGAAAAAACGGTTCTCGGCAAAATCAAAAAAGACTTGTAAAACTTTTCCGACCTTCTTTGATTGTTGTAACAAAAAACGCCCGTATGCGTATTATGGAATGTAATCAATCAAAGGAGGAAAGATGTTATGTGTAACAATGGTTTTTTTGGTAACAACAGCTGTGCTTGGGTGATTCTTCTGATCGTCATTCTCTGCTGCTGCGGCGGCAACAACGGCGGATGCGGCTGTGGCTGCAACGACAACAACAGCTGTGGCTGCGGCTGCTAAGCTTCAGCACGATTCACAGACGGAAGTCTGAATCCTTTATAACCTGCCCGTTCGTGTTTTTGCGAAACCTTGTCTGAACGCTCCGCAGGAAAAGATCGTTAAATAAATCAAACGGATCGTTTCCAGTCAGTGTGAAGCGATCCGTTTTCTTTTCCTGTTTTGAAGGACTCTTTTTTCAGTACAGCATTGTATCAAATCCGCCCGTCCTCAAAACGGGTAAAATTATGAAACAGAGATATCTTCCCCATTTTCGATAGCTGTCAGCAAATCTACTCTGCGCTGGTGACGGCCGCCTTCAAATTCAGTTGTTGTGAAAATATCAACTAATTTATCAGCTAATTCCTGCGATACCACTTTCTGTCCCATACAGATGACATTGGCATTATTGTGGCGTCTTGTCATCTCTGCAAGCATTTCATTGGTACAGACCGCCGCACGTATACCGTCAACCTTGTTAGCTGCGATGGAAACACCAAGACCAGTTGTACAGCAAATAACACCGAAGTCATATTCGCCGTTGGCTACCGCTTTGGCTGCCATATATGCAAAACGAGGATAATCTACCGACTCTTTCGAAAAACACCCGAAGTCCTTGTATTCAATTCCTTTTTCTTCCAAATGCTTTTTAATAGATTCTTTCAATTCAAAAGCACCATGATCAGCTGCTAAAGCTAATTTCACGTCAATCTCCCTTTCTCTCCGTCCTGTTAAGTTGTCTGCTGCTGTCTTGCCAGACGTTCACGTTCCGCCTGTGGTACACGCAGATAAACCGGCATCAGCTCATCTGATGAACAAAGACGGTTTTCCTCTATCAATCGTTCTGCTGCCCTTGCTGTTCCATAAGCATGCTGGTAACGAATATTCATTGGTGTCATGACAATACCCGGCACTTTGCCCGCAAAATTCTGAAAACACAACTCTGCGCCGTCTCCTGCCAGATAAATCTCTTCTCCCGCATAGGACAACAATTCTGCGGACAATTCTTCAATAGAAAGTGCCCGGTCTTCTGTCAGACGTTCTGCGGAACCGTTTTTTAAACGGAACAAAGCATTATATACCTGTGAACAGCGGGCATCCATAACAGCACATACTATTCCGTTGGTATACGGCAAACCATATGCCATCGCCGCTAATGTAGAAACCGCTGCACAGGGCTTTTCCTGCGCCAAAGTCATTCCTTTGATGGAGGCAACACCGATTCTGACACCCGTAAAAGAACCTGGTCCCGCATTCACTGCAAACACATCTATGTCACTCAGACCTATACCTGACAGCGACAAAATGGATTCTACCATCGGCATCAGGGTCTGACTGTGGGTCGTTTTGGTATTCAGAAAAAATTCTCCCACCAGACAACCGTCCCGCAAAACAGCTGCAGATACAGGAGATGCTGAGGTATCTATTGCCAGTATTATCATTGTATTTCTGCCCCCTCTATCATTATCTCCCGTTCATTGTCAGACACGCGGCGAATGGTAACATTAATTCTGTCTTTCGGAAGAAACGGCTCGATGTTTTCGCTCCATTCAACAACCATTACGCCGTTATCCTGATAATCGAAAAAACCGGTAGAATACAAATCATCGTAGGAATTGATGCGGTACATATCGAAATGATAAAGCATATATTTCCCCTCATACTCATGCACAAGGGCAAAGGTCGGACTGGCTACGCCGTCGGTAATGCCCAGACCTCTGGCAAGACCTCTGGTAAAAGCCGTTTTTCCGACACCCATACCGCCGAACATGGCAATGATTTCGTTTCCTTTCAGGGTCTGCGCCAGCCGTTCCGCTAACTCCTCCGTCTGCTGTTCGGAGGTACTCAAAAGCTTTTGCACTGCTTTCCTCTCTCCTATCAGAAAAGTCCTGTGATTCTGCCGTTGGCATCCACGTCAATTTTTTCGGCAGCTGGTACTTTGGGCAGTCCGGGCATTGTCATGATATCACCTGTGTAAACAACAACAAATCCTGCACCGTTTGACAGACGGGCATCACGCACCGTGATTTTGAAGTCTTTCGGCTGACCCAGCAAAGTCGGATCATCTGACAGGGAATACTGTGTTTTGGCAATACAAACCGGAAGACCCTGTACATTCAGCTTCTCGATTTCAGCAATCGCCTTTTCTGCTGCTGTGGTATAAATCACGCCGTCAGCACCGTAGATCTGGCGGGCAATCGTTTCAATTTTCTCTTTGACGGACAGATCCAGCGCATACAGCGGGTGAAATTCAGAAGGCTTCTCCACAGCTGCCGCTACTTTTTCCGCTAATTCTCTGCCGCCTTCGCCGCCTTTGGCAAAAACTTCTGACAAAGTGAAGTCTGCACCAAGACTCTTGCAGTAGTCTTCAACAAAGGACAGTTCTGCATCCGTATCTGCACCGAAACGGTTGATGGCAACAACTACCGGTACGCCATACTTATGCATATTTCCGATATGTACACCCAGATTGACAATGCCTTTTTTCAGGGCTTCAAGATTCTCCTGTCCCAAATCCGCCTTCGGTACGCCGCCGTTATATTTCAGCGCACGAACTGTTGCAACCAGAACAACTGCCGATGGTTTCAGTCCGGCTTTACGGCATTTGATATCAAAAAACTTTTCTGCACCCAGATCCGAACCGAAGCCTGCCTCTGTTACGCAATAATCCGCCAGTTTCAGACCAAGTTTCGTTGCTCTGACTGAGTTGCAGCCATGTGCAATATTAGCAAAGGGGCCGCCGTGCATAATAGCGGGTGTTCCCTCCAGTGTCTGTACCAGATTCGGTTTGACAGCATCTTTCAGCAATGCTGCCATTGCGCCATTGGCTTTCAGATCAGCCGCATAAACAGGCTTGCCTTCAAATGTATACGCTACCAGAATGCTGCCGAGTCTTTCTTTCAGATCCGTTACATCAGCAGACAGGCAAAGGATTGCCATAACCTCGCTGGCGACAGTAATAATAAAACCGTCCTCACGGGGTACACCATTTACCCTGCCGCCTAAGCCTGCCACAATATTTCTCAGCTCACGGTCATTCATATCCAGACAGCGCTTGATAAGAATTCTCTTTACATCAATACCGAGTGCATTTCCCTGCTGAATATGGTTATCGAGCATTGCACAGAGCAGGTTATTGGCAGCTGTAATAGCGTGCATATCGCCTGTGAAGTGCAGATTGATATCTTCCATAGGAATTACCTGTGCATAACCGCCGCCGGCTGCACCGCCCTTGACGCCAAACACCGGTCCCAGCGATGGTTCACGCAGTGCAATGATTGTCTTTTTGCCGATTCTGGAAAGTGCATCACCCAGTCCGACAGAGGTTGTTGTTTTACCCTCTCCGGCAGGGGTCGGATTGATAGCGGTTACTAAAATCAGCTTACCGTCCTTTCCTGCTGCTTTTTCCCTGATGAGTTCCTCTGACAGCTTTGCTTTATACTTGCCGTAATATTCCAGATAATCCTCATCAATACCCAGCTTCTGTGCAATTTGCCGTATCGGTTCAGGTTTTGCCTGCTGAGCAATTTCGATATCCGAAAGCATATTCATCTCTCCCTCAAATGTTTAAAATACAGACAGTCCTGCCGTCAGGCATTTTCACCTGCCTGATCAAAGGGCGGAACTGTACTGCGTTCCCATTATATCATAAAAAACGGGTTTGTACAATATATCAGGAAATTTTCTTATCAAACACATTTTTCCCTCAAGAAAAAAGGGTTTTACCTTGACAAGCGTTATATTCACGGATTATCATATGTATGTGAAGATTTTCCGGACGAATACGGTAAAGCAGCTCGGCTTGAAGTCTTAAAAAACTCTGTTTTTATGCCTGTTTGCATAGCTTTCGTGTGTAAAGCAAAATACTTTACAGTATCAGATTTTCAAAAACATCTGCTGCCGGAAAGAATGTTCGCAAAACCCCGCAAAAACCCTCAAAAAACATTTGTATATTCCGCAGATGTATGATATAATAGATAGGATTGTTCAATGAAACCCAAAATATTTCAAAAGAAAAGGATGATTCGCATTGCTTAGGCTGGAAAATATATCGTGGAACACCCCCGAAGGGGTCGGGGTGCTCCGTAATCTCAATCTGACTGTTCCGGACGGTAAACTGGTTGTTATCACTGGTCCGAACGGGGGCGGTAAAACTACCCTTGCCAAAATTATTGCTGGTATTTACCGTCAGGACAGCGGTAAAATTTATCTTAATGACACCGATATTACTGATGTCGATATTACCGAACGAGCCAAAGCCGGTATCAGTTTTGCTTTTCAGCAGCCTGTCCGTTTCAAAGGAATTACTGTCAGAAAGCTGATCGAACTGGCGGCAGGCGAACAGATGCCTCTGAGCAAAGTCTGTGATATCATGAGCAAGGTAGGGCTTTGTGCGGAGGAATACATTGACCGTGAAGTCAACTCCACCCTTTCCGGCGGAGAAATCAAGCGTATTGAAATCGCTACTGTTCTGGCAAGACATTCTGTTCTGACTGTATTTGATGAACCTGAGGCGGGCATTGACCTGTGGAGCTTTACCAGTCTGATAAAAACCTTTGAGGATATGAGAAAAAACATTAACGGCTCCATCGTCATTATCTCCCATCAGGAAAGAATTCTGAAAATTGCTGATGAAATTGTTGTGGTTGCCAACGGCAGTATTCAGGCACAGGGAAAACCTGAAGATATGATGAAGGTGTTGACTGAAAATAACGCCATTACTGGAAAATGCTACAAACAGGAGGCTCTGTTCTGATGAATGAGATCACTAAAGATTTGCTGAGAGAAATTTCTGAATGGGACGGCTCTTTCAAGGGTGCTTACAATATCCGTGAAAATGGTCAGTGTGCCGGAAGAGTATCCAGCAAAAATATCAAAATAGAATCAAAAAAAGACCAGCCCGGTCTGGAAATTTTTATTGCTCCCGGTACAAAAGATGAAACCGTATCTATTCCTGCGTGCGTAACACAGGGCGGCGTAGATGATCTGGTGTACAATGACTTTTTTGTTGGTGAAAATGCTGATGTGACTATCGTGGCGGGCTGCGGTATTCATACTGAAACGGGAGAACCTGCCAGACACAACGGTATTCACCGCTTTTTCCTCGGCAAAGGTTCTCATGTAAAATATCTGGAAAAGCACGTTGGCAAAGGTCATGGTACAGGAATCCGCTCCATTGACCCTGTAACAGACGCTGAACTGGAGGAAAATGCTGTTCTTGAAATGGATACTGCACAGATAGGCGGTGTGGACAAAACAATCCGTACCACTAATGCGAAATTGGGAGCGGGAGCAAAGCTGTATATCCGTGAAAGAATCCTGACAGAGAAGGAACAGACTGCACAGACAGAATTCCATGTGGAAATGAACGGCAAGGATTCCGGTGTTGACCTGATTTCCCGTTCTGTTGCAAGGGATAATTCCCATCAGTCCTATCACTCGGTAATTGTCGGCAATGCTCCCTGTACAGGGCATTCGGAATGCGATGCCATCATCTCTGAAAACGGCAAAGTAGATGCTGCACCGGAACTTCACGCAAGGGATAATGATGCTGCACTGATTCATGAGGCGGCTATCGGCAAAATTGCAGGCGAACAAATTCTCAAACTGCGTACATTAGGCATGACAGAAGAAGAAGCTGAAACTACCATCATTGACGGCTTTTTAACCTGAGTGGGCGGAGGCTCTTTGCTGACAGCTTTCAGGGCCGTACCCAAGGAGGGGGTTTTATGAAAAAATTATTTTGTCTGCTGCTGACACTCCTTTTCGCCGTTTCGCTTTCCTCTCTCACTGTTCTGGCTGAAGACACTAACGAAAACAGCTCGGAAATTCGTTCCGCAGCTATATTTGGCGACTCCATTTCTGCGGGATTTGGTCTGGCAGGATATGATCCGAACGATCTGACACAGGCTAAGGGAAGTTTTGCCAATCTGATAGCTGAACATTATCATATCAGCGGCAATGACAGTTTTTTTAACAGTTCGAAATCCGGACGCACCAGCAGCGAAATTCTTGAAAATATCAAAAAAACGGATAAGAGTATTCTGGAACGGGCGGATCTGGTGGTTATTTCTGCCGGTGCCAATGATATCATATCTATTGTGGGAGAAACTGCATTCAGTGCCTATTACAGCTTGAGCGATGAATTTGCACAGAAAAATGTGCATATTGATTTTTCTGATCTGGTATCTGTCGAAAACACCATCATTTCTCTTTGGAAAGACAGCTCCACGCAGGAACTCATCAACAAATTTGCTGAACTTTGCACTACTGAACAGGTACTGACACGTTATCAGGACGCTGTACTCAAATGTGAAAGCAATCTCAAGGAAATGATTGCCTATATGCGTGAGATTGGGTGTGAGGCTCAAATTTTCCTGCTGACCCCTTACAATCCTGCATCTATCCTGCCCCAAAACAAACTGACAGATGCTCTGCAGAAAACACTTCAGGATCTGGAACAGCGGTGTCTGAGTCTCTGCAAAAGTGCAGAATACGGTTTCAAAGTATCAGCTGTCGACCTTATGGAGGCTTTCAAGGACAAGTACGCTGAAATGACCAGTATCTCTTCTCTTGATATCCACCCTTCTGCGGCAGGTCATCAGCTGATTGCTGACATGATCGTACAAGATGTGGAGATTGCCCTTCAGCAGCAGCATGAATCACAGAACCGGCAAAGGCACAGCACTGCTCCCGTACCTAATCTGGTGGTATATATTATTTTTTCTGTGGCCGGCGCTGCTGTTGTTGGCATCGTGATTTATGCAGTACTCATTCACAGAAAAAAATAACCGATACTTATATTTTTTCGTTTCATACATACACTAATCAGGGTGAGTCGGGTATGAAACAATCAAAAAACTGCTGGGGAAAACTTTTCGCTGTCGGTGGTTTCCTGTACGGACTGCTGGAAATTTTATGGAGAAAGCATACGCATTGGTCTATGGTGCTGACCGGCGGCATATGCTTTACTATTCTCTATCGTATCTTCCGGTGTCTGACGGTATGCTCTCTGTGGCTGAAATGTTGTATCGGCAGTACGGTCATTACCATCATCGAATTTTTTTCTGGATTCTTATTTAACTATTGCCTGAAACTGCAGGTATGGGATTATTCGGAACAGCGTTTTAATTTTTGCGGGCAGATCTGTGCTTTGTACAGCTTCCTCTGGGGCTTGCTGACGATTCCTATCAATGCCCTGTGCAAGTGGCTGTACCGCCGGTTTGGCTGGTAACGCTTACCTGTGCGGACAAAAGCATTTTATCACACAAACAGGACACAATATCCTGCAGGAGGTGCGATAAAATGCAGTCGAACAGCTATTCTGCCGACGGCGAAATGCCGATGACAGAAACGGAAACAGAAAAGGAAAAAGAACTGCCGTGCGAGGATATTCCTGTATCAGCCGACAGAATTGTCAACACGGGGTCGATTATTTCTGATAATGGCGAGTACATCATTCAATGTATGACGATTATCGGTCAGATTGAAGGGCATTATATGCTCTCTCCCCGCAACAAAACCACAAAATACGAACACATCATTCCTCAGCTCATCGCCGCAGAACAAAGCACTGAAATTGAGGGTTTGCTGGTTATTCTGCACACCGCAGGAGGTGACGTAGAGGCTGGATTGGCGATTGCCGAAATGATGGCGGGCATGAAAAAGCCCGTTGTATCGCTGGTATTAGGCGGCGGCCATTCAATTGGTGTGCCTATCGCAGTAGCAGCGAAAAAGTCCTTTATTGCAAAATCAGCTTCCATGACTATCCACCCTGTCAGAATGAGCGGTACAATGCTTGGTGTACCGCAGGCTTTTGATTACTTTCAGCGTATGCAGCAGCGTATTACTGATTTTGTTACAGCACATTCTCGTATGACTGCTGAACGCTACAATCAGCTGGCTCTCAATACCGGCGAGCTGATTATGGATATCGGCACGGTACTGGACGGTACTGCAGCTGTAAAAGAAGGACTGATTAACAATATCGGTACACTGAGAGATGCTGTCAAGGCTCTCTACAGAATGATTGACAAAGTACGTTCTTCTGAGCGTTCATCATAAACAGCGGCAGAAATACTCTGCCGTAATGATTTGGGGGTACATACAGCATGAATTTATTAGATGCTATCTTTCAGGGGATACTTCAGGGACTTACTGAATTTCTGCCGGTTTCCAGCAGCGGCCACCTTGCTATTTATCAGCATATTACCGGCATTACCGAAAACAATCTGGCTTTTTCAGTAATGCTGCATATCGGTACGCTGGCAGCAGTGGTCACGGTCTACATCAAGCTGATTATCAAACTTTTTGCTTCTGTTGTCAGCATCATTAAAAAAATCTTCAAACGACAGTTCAAATGGAGCGAGATGACCGCAGAGGAAAATCTCGCTATGATGATTTTTGTAGGACTTCTGCCACTTTTTCTGCTCTTTCTGCCCATTCCCGGTACAGGACTCAAATTAAAGGATCTTGCAGACAAATTCACACAGGACGGTTATTTCTTTATTGTTGGTCTTTCCTTGGTGACAACCGGTCTTTTACTGTTCTTTGGCAACAAAAAACAACAGCAAATCAAAGTGATTGACGGCAAACGGTACCGCAAAAAGAAAAGAAAGCGTTATACTGTTGCAGATGCGATTGTCGTAGGTGTTACACAATGCGCCGCCGCAATTTGTCCCGGCCTGTCCCGTTCCGGTTCTACACTGGCTGCCAGCCAGCTGAGAGGACTTGACAAACGCACTGCACTGGACTATTCTTTTCTCTTGGGAACGCCGGCTATTCTGGCAGCCGCTGTTCTTGAAATAAAAGATGTTTTCTCTTCGGAAGGAGGTTTTTCCAGCATCAACCCTGCTTATGTGGTAATTGGCATGGTTTGTGCGGGATTGGTAGGCTTCTTTGCTATTCTGCTGTTCAGATGGCTGCTTTCAACCAACAGAATGTACATCTTTATCCTCTATACAGCTGGTATCGGTCTGACGATTCTGCTTATCAGCATTATTGAACTGGCCTCCGGCGCTAATTTATTCACACAGCAGCCGCTGAACTTCTGACAAAACCTCAGAATTTATGCGCTGTCAACTGCACCGTTTTTTCTGCGGAAACCGTCTGTGACCATGTATCCGGCGGTATTCCGTCAGATTTCGGTGTATCATTTTTTTTGGAGGTGGAACGATATCCATGGCAAATAAAAAAACGACATCCGGCACCAGAAAAAAGACAACAGCTGCAAAAAAGACAAAAACCTCTTCTGCACGAAAAAGCAAGGCAAATGTCGCCTACGCCGTAAGACGCAGCCGCTGCATCAGAGGAATCATATTGTTAGCCATTACTGTGCTTGTGATTCTTCTCTATTTTCTGGAGGGTGAAAAAATATGGAAGGCTTTGCACGACTGTTACTGGGGCGTGTTCGGCTTTTCAGGTATCCTGATACCGCTGATTTTAGTATATTGCGCTGTACAGATGTTTCAGGAAAAATCGACTTACCGTTTTCCTCTGAAGGTATTTTTCCTTTCCGGTACCGTCTTTATGCTGGATACAGTCATTTATGCTTTTAGCTCTTCCGGTATGGAACTGGCAGATTACGGAACAGAACTCATAAACTGCTATCATAACGGCTATCTGCGGTGCAGTACGGGTTTTATGGGCGGTGTGCTGGGCATTCCGTTAGCAAAATTATTCGGCGCAGTAGCAGGAGGTCTGCTTGCTGTGATTATATTACTTTTCTTCCTGTATATGTCGTTTGAAGCTCTGTTTATCAATATGATTGACAAAATCAAACAGCCTGTCAGTGAACGTATCAGCGAACACAGGGAAATCAGAACAAAAGTCCGTGAAGAAACGCAAAAAATCAAGGCGGAAAACCGTCAGAAAGCCCACGAAGAGTATGTTCAGCGCAAGGTAGCGGAAAAAGTCAATGCTGCCAAGAAAAAATCCGCAGATTCCGGTTATCGGCGCATCAACAAAACACCTATCTATGAACCGGAAAGCAGCACTTCTTCCGATCCTTATCTGCGGAAATATGGTACTGTCACCACACCGGCTGCCGGTAAGCCTGAAAACACGGAACCTGAAGTTACTTTGCCCAAAAAAGCCAGAAAACCAAAAATGTCTGTTACGGAAGAACCTCTTAACAGTATTCCGGAGGAAGATACCATTGATATTGCCGCACTGCTGAGAAGGGAAAATCCGAATGCACCGCCTGCTACCGGAAAATATGATGATGCTATACATACCGTTTTCGGCACGGCTTCTGCGTCCAGAACAACCGGTAATGCGCCCAGAACAGCTGTTCCCAAGACAGCTGCTGCACGTACACAGCCAGTTCCGTCATTTACTGCACCAAAAGCTGCCGCTCCTAAAAAATCTGCCGAACTTTCAAAAAATGTGCCGGTCTATGAAGAACCGACAGTGCCAAAGTTCAGCCCCGATCCTAATCCGATCATAGAAGGACAGTACATTAAACCGCCGTTTACACTTCTGGAAATGCCGGTGGACGATGAAGAAGAAAACATTTCTGAGGAACTTCATCAAAGTGCTACCACGCTGGTCGACACTCTCAAGAGCTTTGGCGTACAGACTACGATCATGAACATCAGTCGGGGACCTTCCGTTACCCGTTATGAGCTGCAGCCTGCTTCCGGCGTAAAAATCAGCAAAATCACCAATCTGGCGGACGATATCGCTATGAATCTGGCGGCTACAGGTGTGCGCATCGAAGCACCTATCCCCGGTAAAAATGCCGTAGGTATTGAAGTACCGAACAAACACGTCACCATCGTAAAAATGAGAAGCCTTGTGGAATCTCCTGAATTTCAGACAGCTAAAAGCAGGCTGACCGTCGCACTGGGCGAGGATATTACAGGAAATATCACTTTGGCAGACCTCGCAAAAATGCCGCATCTGCTGATTGCCGGTTCTACTGGTTCCGGTAAATCCGTGTGTATCAATTCTATGCTGGTCAGCCTTCTGTATAAAGCAACCCCTGAAGAAGTCAAGCTGATGCTGATTGACCCCAAAGTGGTAGAACTGGGCGTTTACAATGGTATTCCCCATTTACTCGTGCCTGTTGTGACAGATCCCCGTAAGGCGGCCGGCGCATTAAGCTGGGCAGTCAATGAAATGCTGGAACGCTATAAGACCTTTGCGGAATATAACGTCAGAGATATGAGCGGATATAACCGTCTGGTGGATAAACAGAATGCAGAGGCCGAAGAAAATACTTCAGATGGGGAAGAACGCACGTTTGAAGAGGACGAAATGCTGGCACAGGCACAAGCTGAACTGAAACAGGAAAATCAGGATGCCAAAGAGAAACGCAAGCTCGAAAAAATGTGTCAGATTGTCATTGTCATTGATGAGCTGGCTGACCTGATGATGGCTGCGCCGAATGAAGTCGAAGAATCTATCTGCCGTCTGGCGCAGATGGCTCGTGCCGCCGGTATGCATCTGGTTATCGCTACACAAAGGCCGTCTGTCGATGTTATCACCGGTCTGATTAAAGCAAATGTCCCCAGCCGTATCGCCTTCGCAGTAAAATCACAGATCGATTCCCGTACTATTCTGGACTCGGGCGGTGCAGAAAAACTGCTCGGAAAGGGCGATATGCTGTTTTCTCCTATCGGTACGACAAAGCCTGTCCGTGTACAGGGCTGTTTTGTCAATGATGACGAAATTGAAAGCATTGTGGAATTTGTCAAGCATAATAAGGCGGTCGAATATGACAAGCGTGTCATTGATGAAATTGAGGCAAATGCTGTAGCTGACAACAGTTCAAGACAAACTGATACTGACGATGACAGCAATGCAGACCCTATGATGCAACAGGCTATTCAATGTGTTATAGAAGCCGGACAAGCCTCTACTTCCCTCTTACAGCGCCGTCTGCGGCTGGGTTATGCAAGGGCAGGACGCCTCATTGATGAGATGGAACAAATGGGAATTGTCGGTCCTCACGAAGGTTCAAAGCCAAGACAAGTGCTGATGACGTATCAACAGTGGCTGGAAAGAAATATGTCACATGCAGATGCGGAATGAACACTTTGATCATATTATTTTCAAAATACGGAGGTAAACCCAAAATGAAAAGAGAAGGTCAGATTACAGTCGATTCGGAAAATTTGTTTCCGATTATCAAAAAATGGCTCTATTCCGATAAGGACATTTTTATCCGTGAAATTGTAGCCAATGCCTGCGATGCTATCAAAAAGTATCAGAGTCTGTGTCAGATCGGTGAAGCAGAAGATCTCGGCATCACACCAAGAATTGACATTACCCTTGATGAAAAGGCAAAGACACTTACGGTGACTGATAACGGTATCGGCATGACGGAAGAAGAAGTCGAAAAGTATATTGCTCAGATTGCTTTTTCCGGTGCACAGGAGTTTCTTGATAAATATAAGGAACAGACAGATGCTGAAGGCGGTATTATCGGTCATTTCGGACTGGGCTTCTATTCTGCTTACATGGTATCTGAAAATGTAGAAATCGAAACGCTGTCCTATCAGAAGGACGCTGCACCTGTTCATTGGGAAAGCAGCGGCAGCCATACTTATGAGATTGGTGAAGGTACAAAAGATACCATCGGTACAAGTATCATTATGCACATTTCCGAAGACGGCAAAGAGTTCCTGAGTGAATTCAAACTCAGAGAAATTCTGCGTAAATACTGCCACTTCATGCCCTACGAAATTTATTTTCATGTGGTAAAGGAAGAAACAGAACAGACTGCCGGCGATACTGCTGATGCCGCTGAAAAAGTACCGGAAAAACCTTTTAACAATACTGCTCCCCTCTGGCTGAAGGCACCGAAGGATTGTACTACAGAAGAATATGAGGACTTCTACCGTGAAACCTTTACTGATATGAATTTGCCGCTGTTCTGGATTCACCTGAATGTGGATTATCCGTTCCGGCTGAAGGGTATTCTGTATTTTCCGAAGCAGACAGACAAACTGCAGGTAATGCCCGGTGAAATCAAGCTCTTTGCTAATCAGGTTTATATTGCAGATAATATCAAGGAAGTTGTTCCTGAATTTCTTATGCTTCTCAAAGGCGTGATCGACTGCCCCGATCTGCCGCTGAATGTTTCCCGTTCTTTCCTGCAGAATGACGGTGAAGTTGCTAAGATTTCCAGACATATTACCAAAAAAGTTGCGGACAAACTTATCTCGGTCTTTAACAGCGAGCGTAAATCCTACGAAAGCTACTGGGACGATATTTCTCCCTTTATTAAGTTCGGCTGTATCAAAGATGAAAAATTCTACGAAAAAATCAAAGGCATCATTCTTTTCAAAACTATTAACGGCGAGTATAAGACCTT
Source organism: uncultured Ruminococcus sp. (assembly GCA_902803585.1). Lineage (GTDB taxonomy): Bacteria > Bacillota > Clostridia > Oscillospirales > Acutalibacteraceae > UBA1213. Next base: position 1,352 of record CADCQO010000145.1, on the reverse strand, counting down.
TGATGAACTTAAAAAGCAGGATAATAAAATTTATTATGTTTCTTCTACCGATGTACAGGGACAGTATATTAAAATCTTCAAGGAAAATGATCTGGAGGCTGTCATTCTCGAGCATAATATTGACGCACATTTTGTCACCTTCCTTGAATATATGGAATCGGGCACTAAACTGGTACGCATTGATTCAGAAGTCGGCGAGGCACTCAAAACAGAGGATTCTTCTGAACATCAGGAATCTGATGACAAACTGATCCAGTATTTCAAAGATGCACTTGGCATGGAAAAACTTACAGTAACGGCAGAAAACCTGAAAACTGCCGATACACCTGCTATCCTGACTATCAATGAATATGAACGCCGTATGAGCGATATCAGCAAGATTTACGGCAATATGTTCGGAGAAGCAGGCCCTGCCTCTGAAACACTGATCATCAATACCAATAACAGCATTGTACAGCATCTGACAGATTTTGAAGAAGACACAAGAAACCTCGTTTGCCGTCATATCTTTGATCTGGCTCTCATGAGTCAGCGTAAACTGACCGCCGCAGAGATGGAAGGCTTTATTATGAGAAGTGTACAGGTCATGAACCTGCTGTAAATTCTGCTTTTTCGCAGCGCAAGAACACGGACTGTCTTGTTACGGACAGCCCGTGTTTTTTTATCGTGATTTACACCAGAAACCTATATTTGTCAACGCGTTTTTCCTGATATTATCATACGCCTTCTGTATGTACTGCACTTGAATTTATCTGCTGTGGTTACAAGCTATGATGCTTATCTGGCTTTTGGGCGTTTTGCTTCACACGGATAAGAAAGCTCCCTCTTTTGTCAGGGGAACAGTTCCCCCTTTCAGGCCAGAACGATAAAAAAGAACCGATCGCCCCGCAGGACAATCGGTTCCCTGTCAGTTATTCTTGCTCAGCAAATCAGAACTTGCCTGCTTTCGCTGCTTCTTCTACACTAACTGCGACAGCAACAGTTGCGCCAACCATCGGGTTGTTGCCCATGCCGATCAGGCCCATCATTTCAACGTGAGCGGGAACGGAGCTGGAGCCTGCGAACTGTGCATCAGAGTGCATACGGCCCATAGTATCAGTCATGCCGTAAGAAGCAGGACCTGCAGCCATGTTATCGGGGTGCAGCGTACGTCCTGTACCGCCGCCGGAAGCAACGGAGAAGTACTTCTTACCCTGCTCGATGCATTCTTTTTTATAGGTAGCTGCAACAGGATGCTGGAATCTGGTGGGGTTGGTGGAGTTACCGGTAATAGATACACCTACGTTCTCCATGTGCATGATAGCAACAACATCCTGTACATCATCAGCACCATAGCATTTAACAGTTGCTCT
>CADCQO010000144.1 GCA_902803585.1 uncultured Ruminococcus sp. | reverse complement strand
TGTATTTATGTAGCGCCGTATACGAGACCCGTACGTACGGTGCAATGGGAGGTTGAGGGACAATGTGTCCCTCAGTCTACCCTATTGTCACACTGGTGCTGCTGCGCTGAAAAACCGCCGGAGAGGGGGTTCTTTCCGGCAGTTTCAAAAGATACCATGTCAGGCACAAATGTCAGGAATTATAATCCGACCATGTTCCTACAGGATATTTGTACTTTATTTTTTCTATGCCTGTGCCTGCTTTGGGTTTCTGGGTCATGTCTATCTTGTACACCTGACCCGGATGAATTTTCTTGTCATAGGTGATATCTCCCGTCTGATAGGCTTCTGTTCCTTCTGCCAGTTCATCGTCACCAACACCGTTGTCGAAGATGATGCCGACAGCGCCTGACGGTGCAACGACTCTGTAGATATCTGTATCTCCGATTCTTTCCATCTCTATGCCCGGCCACTTATGGTCATAGTATTCATTCGATGTGATTTTAGTGGTGGAAGCGCCATACGGTCCCCACCAGTATGCACAGACTTTTTCCCACTTTGTTTCGCTGTTGTCGTAGTAGACATAATCTTTATCGGTAGGCTCTCTTTCTGTGACACTTGTTTCCTGCTGATAATTCTTTATCATTTTCTGCATTTCCTGAGAAACAGGAACAACAAAGCCGTTTTCAAGCGCCGAAACTTTACGTTCGAACATCGCCTGTAAGAATTCGGGCAGCATATTCTGCCAATAGACATTCAGATGCTCGCCCGGCTGATACACACTGCAAACGATTCTGTCCTTCGGATACCCGCTCTGTAACAGTCCGTTGTTCATAAGTATTGCCAGTGCACCGCTGTCGAGGGCGTAGTCACCGCCGTAAAGGTAGATATACGGCAGGTTTTTGCCGGACATCTTAGGAAGAAGCCACTGTGTCCATGTGTTCAAATCGTAAGCCCAGAAAGAAGGGGACAGTGCGCCTGCCGTACCGAAGGTGTCAGGGTGTTCCATTGCGGTATAGAAAGCTTCCAGTCCGCCGAGTGAACTGCCGGTAACAGCAGTGTGTTCTGCATCGGTACGGACATTGTAATTGTTCTGGATATAGGGAACAACGGTATCACATAAGAATTGTGCGAAAGCCCCGCCTCGTTTTGTTGTCGGATAATTTTTGATGGATAATTCACCTAAATCGGGAATCAGTTCATTGTATCTTGTATCCTCTACTGTTTCAATGCCGACAACGATAGCCTTGTTGTCTGTCAAAGACATCATGCTGGTAATATGCTCTCCGATGTGCCATGATTCTCCGTCATCGTCCGGCATTATACTGTCGGCAAGATCTGATTGTCCGTCAAAGAGATAAATTGTGGAATACTTTTCTGCAGATGCCGGATCATAATCATCTGGTGTCCAGATATAAACATTTTTGTCGTATCCGTCAAACTGAAATATCTTTGTTTCAAATTTTGTGTTGTAGTCCGGTTCTTTGCCTGCCACATAAGGCCGGAGCAGACCCTCTGACAAGTACCATCCGCTTACATATTTGTTAAAGGCTACGTCCAGTGTAGGTTTTTCAGCACTGTAATCAAGGTGTACCATGTTGTATTTGCTTGTATCAGCCTGACATGAATAGATGAAATAATCCGTACCTTCATCTGTCTTTGTCATGGGTACCGCTTCATTGGCTCCGCTCATGGTGTTGATGAACTGGGCGGTCATTTTATCGCTTTTTCCGCTGTCCCTTATTGTCAGGGTATACATTTTTCCGCTTTTTTGTTCTTCCGGCTGTTCCTGTGCACTTTGTTCCGAAGCGTTGCTTTTTTCTGACTCTGAAGCGGTACTTTGTCCTGAAACGTTGCTTTTTTCTGATTCTGAAGCGGCACTTTGTCCTGAAACGGCTGATGCCGGCGATTCCTGATGGTCTGATGCTTTCTGTCCTCCGCTGCAGGCTGTCATCAATGATAATAACAGCGCCGCCGACATAAATCCCGAAATGATATGCTTGACACGCATTTTAAATTCCCCCTTTATTTTTTGCAGTACCTTACTACTATGTTAAAGGGAAAAAGAAAATCCGTCAAACAACTATTTGTACACCGATTCAACAAAAGGGCAAAAAATAAACTGCCGTATCCGAAACTAAAATAAAGGTTTATTTCTGTCGAACCACACACCCCAGTGAATCACGTTTTTATCTCTGACTTCTTTTGCACTGCAGAGAAGCGGTATCACGATGGTTTCGTTGTAGTAGGTATAGACCTTCATTTCACCTTTTTCGGTTGCAATAGGTGTACAGCATGCCAGATTGATACTGCACAGCTTTTCCATAAGACGTTCTGTTTTATCTATATTCATATTGGTGTTGGAGGCGATCAGCGACAAAGAAACGGGAAGATTGATTCTGGTGTACATATAGAAAAGAATTTTCAGAATATCCTCATCTGCTAAAACAGAAAATACTTCTGTCAGCTCCTTTGGATTCTGAAAATATTCCGCATAGCCGCAGGCAGGCTCAGGCATAAAGAACAGGTAACGGAAATCGGAGTCCATTTTAGCGTTTATCATGCCTTCATCGGTACTGGCTCTTGCGTAGTAGTGGTAGCCGTTTTTCTCTTTCAGCTCTGCCAGTGCATAGCCGTTGTCCGCAAAGCCCCTTTCGGCGGAATTCATTCCTGACAGACCCAGTCCGATTCTCCATACCAGTGAAAGCAGTCTTTTGAGGCTGTCCTCCCGATTCATCGACAGGAGTTCACTGCAGAGGGAATCCTCCAGAGATTGTATGCTCTGTTCGTAGAACATATTGATGGTTATGCCGAGTGCGCTGGCAATATTGGGCAGTAGTTCCGCATCGGGTGAACTGCCCCTTTCCCATTTTGAAACGGCCTGTGTTGTAACACCCACCATTCTGCCAAGCTCTTCCTGCGTGATTCCTTTCAGGATACGATATTTTTTGATCTGTTTTCCTATCATCTGTGCCATTCCCTCTTATTGTTTTTTCTTACATTATAGCAGGAAAACTGTTTATCTGCAACGATATTTCTGTTATCAAACCTTTTGGGAAACAGATGATAACACGAGCCGATCCATGCAGACATCAGCATCTGATCGGCAGACAGCGGTCAGCATATGGCTGTCCTGAAATGAACAAAAAAGGTAGGGCGGGTACAAAAAAGCCGCCCGACAGAACCGGACGGCCAAAAAACTCAGATGATTTTTTTATTCAGCTGTGATGACTTGATATTACTCCTTGGAAGAAGCCTTCTTTGTCATAACAACAGCAGCACCCAGAGAAGCGATAACAACAGCTACAAGAGCGACAGCAGAAGTTGTGTCACCTGTAGGAACTGTGCTTGCATCGTCAGATGTAGCAACGGGAGTTGTGCTGGACTCAACGGGAGTTGTGCTGGACTCAACAGGAGTTTCGCTGGATTCTTCAGCAGG
>CADCQO010000143.1 GCA_902803585.1 uncultured Ruminococcus sp. | reverse complement strand
CCTGAATAAAAAAACGTCTGAAAAAAAACTCTGAAATCATCAAGCAGAGCATTTCGTGAGAAAGACGGCAATGCCTCTTTGACATTGCCGTCTTTTCATCAGGATTCACTTTTTGGTGTGTCCTTTTGCGGTTCAGCGGAATTATCGTGCTTCTGCTGAATGATCTGCTCTAACTGCAGCTTAGAAAAGCGGTGCTTCTTTTTACAGAAATGACAAATCGCTTCCGCATAGCCCTTCTCGTCTGCCAGTGCCCGGATTTCGTCGTCCTGCAGGGTAATAAAAGCATCAATAATCTTTTCACGGCTGCAGGAGCAGGCATAACGAAGCGGTGTTTCGTCCAGTACCTCAACTTCAAAGCCCTTCAGTGCAGTTTCGCAGATTTCACGGATGGACATTCCCGTAGCCAGCATGGTTGTCATAGGTTCCAGCTGCGAGACATTCTTTTCAATTTTGTCGATGGCGGCATCATCGGCTCCCGGAAGCAATTGCAGCAGAAAGCCGCCTGCCAGCAAAACCTCATGATCCTTTTTGTCCAGCAGTACTCCAAGAGCGCAGGCGGTGGGGATCTGTTCGCTGACGGCATAATAGCTGGTGACATCCTCTGCAATTTCGCCGGATACCAGCTGAACCTGTCCGATGTAAGGTTCTCCGGCGCCATAGTCACGCATAACATTGAGTACACCGGTTTTGCCTACAGCCTTAGCGACATTCAGCTTTCCGTTTTCGTAATATTCTGTGGGGCAATCTGGATTCTGCACATATCCCTTGACATTTCCCTCACTGTCAGCAACGGCAATCAGGGCGCCAGTTTCGCTGTTGTCACCTTTGATCCGTAGTGTGACACTGGCATCCTTTTGCTTGAGCTGAGCGCCCATGATAGCGGCAGCTGTCAGCAGTCTGCCCAGAGCGGCAGTCGCTGCAGGAGACGTAAGATGCAGCTTCGCGCCCTTGAAAACAAGTTGGGAAGTATCTGCGGCACAAATCATCACGGCTCCGTCAGAGGTTATACAGCGGATAATTTTATCTTCACTCATTTTTTCTCTTCCTTACTACATAAATTTCTCGTTGGGAATTTTCTTTGGGAGCAGAAAATGACATATCGTCATAAACTGCTTCTATTTTCAGACCTGCCTGTCCCAGCATTTCGGTCATTTGTTCACGCGAGTAAGCTCTCTCGGTAAACTGTTCTGAATAGCGGCGGTAATGATTGCCCTCCGGTTCAAAGAAATCCAGGGTAATGACTACCTGATGATCCCGTTTAAGATAATGATTCTGCCAGGCACAGAAAACTTTTTCCATATCGTAGATAAAGCAGTTATCGGCCAATACAGTTTGATGCTTATAAACAGTATTGCAATCAAATACCAGAAGACCGTCGTCTTCCAGATAGGCCGCAATACGATGGAAGGTTTTCAGCACGTCATCCCGGGACGGAAGATGGTTCAGGCTGTCCAGTGTACAAAGACAGGTATGAATGGTGCCATAGAGCTGCAGGCGCTGCATTTTCTGGCAGAGCAGCAGAACCTGACGGTCCTCTTCAGCAAATTTTTGCTGTGCGATGGCCAGCATTTCGGAAGAAGCGTCTGCTCCAAAAACATCTACCCCGCGGCGGCTCAGTTCCAGCATCAGGCTTCCGGTACCGCAGGCAAGGTCCAACGTTAGTCCGGGTTGGTGATGATGGCGGTGAAACAATCTCATCAGATAGTCTGCCCGTTGTTCATAGCCCACATTCAGGGTAAGTGTGTCGTAGAATTCGGCAAAGCAGGAATAAGCGCTCATGTTGGTTCTCCCTTTTCCGATTGTTCCCTTAGTCGGGCAATGGTGAGGGTGTAGCCGTCGCTTCCATAGTGCAGTGCCCGATTGACGCGGCTGATGGTAGCTGTACTGGCACCGGTCTGCTCGACTATTTCGGAATAGATTTCACCCTTATCAAGCATCCTTGCTACAGAAAAGCGCTGGGTCATCGCCTTGATTTCAGGGACAGTACAAAGATCATCAAAAAAAGCATAGCATTCTTCGATGGACTGAAGGGATAAAACCGCTTCAAAAAGCGCATCGGTATTTATGTTTTTCAGCTTTGAATTCAAGAAAAAAACCTCCCGACGTCAAATTTGTTTATGACGATATCATTTTACCACATCAGCGTATAAAAGTAAACCATAAAATCATCGGCGGCGCGTGACCGCGCTGGACGATTCGCGGCAGCGCTCCACTCCGTTCCTCTCGATTTTGCCGTGTCTTAGTTGATTGCCGCGGCTTCCACCCCACACGACGCTAACGCGCCGCTTTGGGGCGGTTCTTTTTTGACCGGAAGGACGTTTTGCAAGCCTCTCCTGACAAGGGGAGGTGGCACGAAGTGCCGGAGGGGTTCATAAAGCAACACAGTTCACTAAACGATAACCCTGGATGTGAAATTCATTCGCCAGATTATTCCTCATTGATTATTCAACCGAAGGGG
>CADCQO010000142.1 GCA_902803585.1 uncultured Ruminococcus sp. | reverse complement strand
CGAACAGCTTCCCTCTACTACACAGCTTTCCAAAGAAGTCGGTATCAACATCGCTACTGTCAACAAGGGGATTAACGTACTTGTCGCTGAAGGCGTTGTTTTCAAAAAGCGGGGTATCGGTATGTTCGTACAGGAAGGGGCGGTAGATAAACTGCTCGAAGAACGCCGTAAAACTTTCAGAGAACGCTATATCGAAGCAACCCTGCAGGAAGCCCGCCGTCTGCGTTATACTGTTCAGGAACTGCAGGAGATGGTTGTAGAATTTTACGGGCGTCAGGAAAAACGCGAAAACTGACAGACGGAAGGCGGGAAAGCATCGTATCCGGACAGACTGCCGTTACGCAGAACGGAAAACAACGGCTGTGTTTCCCTCTGTATCATAGTGCGGGTAACTTTTCGTTGACAAACTGTGACATGGGTGATAGAATAGTCACTGGTGAAAGTCGGAGAACATAAGGCTCTCCGGCTTTTTTGGCTTTTCAGGAAATGTAAAATTCTGTGGTTATGAAAGGACAGACGAAAATGAGATGGATGTTTCGCATACTGGACGCTTTGATGATAACAGCGGGTGCTTGTATAGTGGTCATTTCCTTTTTCAGCCCCATGTGGTGGTTTGCACAGCCGGCAGCAGAAGTTCTTCTTTTGGTGATGAATGTTTTCCCCTCCCCCTATAACTGGAAATACAAAAAGTTTCGTCTGAGAGTGTGTGCGGGAGGAGCAGACCTGTTATGTGCCTTTCTGATCGCAGCGGTTCTTACGGTCATTATCCATCTTTTAGTTCTGATGCTTATTTCAGATGAAACCCTGATCGTATATTTGATGAGCTGTGCAGCTGCCATCATCGTTTTAGGTGCTGTTCTGCTGAATGGTGTTCTGAGAACCTATCTCAGCTCGGCACAGCTCGGTATAAAGCATCGGGTGATCGGAGTTCTTTTGAGTATGATTCCGCTGATCAATCTGATTTTTCTGATCAAAGTGGTCGCTGTCTGTTCCGCTGAGGCAGAGTTTGAAAACAACAAGGATATTCTCAACGAACAGCGGAAGAGTGAGCAGATTTGTCATACAAAATATCCTATTCTGCTGGTTCATGGAGTGTTTTTCAGAGATTTCAAGCACTTCAACTACTGGGGAAGAATTCCGAAGGAACTGGAGAAAAACGGTGCTGTTATCTATTACGGCAACCATCAGTCGGCCCTTGCGGTAGCGGAAAGCGGAAAAGAACTGGCACAGAGAATTCATCAGATCATAGAGGAAACGGGCTATGAAAAGGTAAATGTCATTGCCCATTCCAAAGGCGGGCTGGATTGCCGCTATGCGATCGCCGCTTTGGGAGAAGATGAGCACATCGCTTCTCTGACGACCATTAATACCCCGCACAGAGGCTGTCTGTTTGCGGATTACCTTCTGCATCGGTCTTCACCCAATTTCCAGAAGTGGGTACACCGCACCTATAACAAACTGCTGAGGGGATTCGGTGATGAGAACCCTGATTTTCTGTCGGCGGTAACAGATCTGACTGCGGAGAACTGCGAAGCCTTCAACCAGAAGATTCACGACAGCGGCAAGGTTTATTATCAGAGTGTCGGTTCAAAGCTGAACAAAGCCGCCAACGCCACCTTTCCGCTGAATCTCACCTATAACTTCGTGAAACGTTTTGATGGTGACAATGACGGTCTTGTGTCGGAAACGTCTTTCGAGTGGGGCGAGAAATACACTTTCCTCACGAAAAAGGGCAGGCGCGGTATTTCTCACAGTGACATGGTTGATCTGAACCGTGAGAATATCAAAGACTTTGACGTGCGGGAATTCTATGTGCAGCTGGTAGCGGATCTGAAAGCACGGGGTTTCTGAGAAAAGTGAAAAAGTGTCTGCACAGCAGATGAAAGCAGAAAAAGCCGGTGATATTGCGTCATCGGCTTTTTTAGTGCATTGATGCAGAGAACGAAGTTGGAAAGTACGGGAAACAGACCGCACACAAAAGAGTGAGTGCCGGAACAGGTCGGTGTGATCCATTCCGGCACCCAGAGGCAGGGGCTTTTGCACGATTTCCTTTGATGATGTTCCCTATATTTTTTGAACAATCTCCTGATACATTGACATAACGGTGAATTTGTGCTATAATTTCTCCGAATTTGGCAGGATAATTTTTGCCTTCGATTTTGTAGCGGCTGTTCCGGCAGTATGGTAATTCTCGCTTTCAGCCGGCAGTGAAATGTCCGAAGCCTGAAACGCTGTGAGGAGTGAAGCTATTATGAGCAGAAATATTATTATTACCGTTCTCAGTCCCCTGAAATCCAATGTACCGGAGATTGTTTGCCCTTGTGATACCGCCGCATGGACGAATGAGGCGTGTCTGAAATATCTGCTCCGCCGCAGCGAGAGTTTTTCCGATGTCATTTGTCTTTGTCCCGATGAAACCGACAGCGATGAATACGAAACACTTGTCAGAAATATTGTCTGTCAGAATAGTGCCGCTTCTCCGCAGGTGTGCAGGGTTGCCTGTTCTTCTGCGGACGATATGGGCGTTATCTGTGATAAGCTTGTCAGCGGATTCCGGTTTGCCGCCGGCGATACTATTTATTTCGATGTCAGCGGAGGTTTCCAGACGGCGGCGTATGCCCTGATCTTCCTTTTCCGCTATTTTGAATATATCGGCGTAAAGGCAGCCGCCGCTGTCTATTCCTCATGTCAGGGCAAAATAGAGGATATGATCGGCAGTTTCCGTATGTTTACCCTGATAAACGGTGTGCATGAATTCACGATGACCGGCAGCCCCCGCACCCTGAAGGCGTACTTCGCCAATACCCGCAGTCAGACGATTATCAGCCTCCTTGATGCCATGAAGCAGTTCTATGATCAGATAAGCCTGTGCAGAATAGGCGAAGAGTTTGAACGTTCTCTTTCTGCGATGGAAACGGCTCTCTGTCAGGCAAAGAACCTTTCGTCCGATCATTACGATGAAAATCTCTTTTACAAGCTGCTTCCCGTTATCGGACAGGAGCTTTTCTACAACAGCAAAAGCCGCTGTCTGAGTCTGATAAAATGGTGTCTGAACAACGAATTGCTGCAGCAGGCAGTCAACATCTACGCTGAAAAAATTCCAAAGGCGTATTTTACCGAACTCGGCTTCTTCACGGCTGAAGAGGAACTGGTGAAACGCTCTGCTTATTCCGGTACAGAGGTCTACGCCGGATACTTTATCACTCCTGTGGAAGATGATTTCAAAAAACGTGTCGATGAGATGATACAGGAGCGCAGAATACTGATCGGCCGCACCAGATATACACGGGGACTTCCCCTGATAAAGTGTGAGGAGGACTGTGAAAAGCTGTACAGTCTGGTTCTTTCCCTCCGTGATACGTTCTATGATAAGATGGGCAGACGGCTGGCGGAAATGCCTGATACAAAAGCCGCCGCCAAACTTCTGGGCCAGACCTTTGTGCGGTTTGAAAAACTGCCTACCACCATCGAAAAACTCCTGAACAGCAGAAATGCACTGATACGTTTTTCTAATCCGTCCGAAGATATGCCTGTGTCGGTTCTTGCCTCAGTGAAAAAGCTGAAAGGTGTACAGCAGGGTCTGATCAATGAAGCCGTCACCGCTGCTATCAGCGAAAAAGACTGCAAAGAACTTCGTCTGGACTATCTCTATCTCCAATATATCCGTGACCAGATCAGCCATGCCGGCGAAATCACAAGGGGTGATGAGAAGTATAAACGGTACTTTGCCGCCATTGACCCGAACCGGTATATTTTTCCGGAGGACAGCCATTTCTCCGCAGATGACATAAGAGCGTTTCTCTCCCGTTCCGTTGCCCGCATCGAGGCGGTCTATGAAGAAAAGCAAAAGAAAGTAACCTGAATGGGCAGGAAATCTTTCCGTACCTGAAACGGCGGGATAAGATCACATCATTGCCAAAGAAAAAAGGGGGCTGCCGCACCAATAAACTGTGCGGCAGCCCTTTTTCTGGCTTGAATGGAAAGAAGAAGCGTGTCCTTCGTTTCAGCATATGATGGCGGCATAGTGCCCCAATGGCAGAGGCGGGGGACTTCCTGCTGTTTATCACTTCCGCTTCTAAGCGTCCGTTCAGGTGGGAGTGAGGTTACTCTAAAATTCCATTTGCCTGAATATATGTACTGTAAATGGTTTTGCCATCGTTGGTGTATGCCGGGAAACATTCAACCTTTGAACCGCATTGCAGCTCAGCCGGATAGTCCAGCCCGAATACCTTGATGGTTTTTAGATCGGTTCGGAGATTATGTTCGTATACCTGTTCTATACCGTGGCTTGGTTCTTCGTTCTTTTCTTCATGGCAGCCATCAAAGACCTTGCTGTCAAGCTGCAGTATATCGGTTATCTGCTTTTTGTCCGCAGCAAGCCCTTCTTCAACAGCCGCTTGATCCACATTGTCGGCTTCGTAGCAGACAACCGGCAGATGGAGCTGGAAGAAGAACAATTTTATGCTTTGGTCGGTATTGATATGCAGCACAGACACAACATTGAACCAGTTCCAGCTATCATTGCACTTGCTTATGTTGCTTCCGTTACTGAAAACTTATAAAAAGTTATAAAAACAACTTTTATGTTCCATTCCTTGTTCCTCGTGTCCATTTTCGACATTCAAT
>CADCQO010000141.1 GCA_902803585.1 uncultured Ruminococcus sp. | reverse complement strand
TCATAAATACCGATATCCCTCATGCTTTCGCCCCTGACATTCAGTGCAAACAGTTCCCTTCCCGCCGCCTTTTCCGCAGAAAAAGGGATATGTTCGCTGACCTCCTGAAAAGCCAGTATGGGCACACCGGCCGTCACTTTGCCGATCACCGGCACTTCAACCACAGATTCTCTTCCCTGCATACGGATCGCACGGTGTCCCTTTCCCATAGAAAGATATCCTGCTTCCTCCAGCGATTTCAAATGACCATGTACGGTAGAAGTAGACTTCAGACCCGTCGCTTTACAGATTTCACGCACAGTAGGTGTGCTGCCCTGCGCCATCATATCATTGAGATAATTCAGTATTTTCTGTTTGCTCTTGGATAATGTGCCTTTCATAACTATCACCTGTACAAAAAAGTCTTTCCTGTCCCATTATAACACATACCCCTGCGAGAATCAAACATTTGTTTTGTAAAACGCCTGTACAGTGCCAATATTTTCCTATTTGTACAACAATGACTGCCATACCAAAAAAAATTCCAACAAAAATCAATTGCAAAAAGCCCGTCTGCATAATATTATGTAAATAAGAAACTGCCTGACACCGGAGTGATGACCGTTGAAGATAGAACAGCTAGACCCCACAAGAATCCTGATTTCCCTTTGTGAAAAAGATATGGCGCACTATGACCTGACATTTGAAACTCTCAGTATGCAGGAACCGCATTCCGGCCGTATCCTGCGGGAACTGATGACACACGCCTGTTCCCAGACGGGCATCAGCCTGAAAAACAAACAGGTTATGATAGAAGCCATGCAGTACGAACACGGCTGTCTGCTGCTGCTGACCGTATCCGAAAAAATCAGAAAGCAGAAAACCTACCGTATCAAATCCCGCAATCAGTGCATGGTTTTTCGTTTTGACGATGTAGAAAACCTTCTGCAGTGTCTGCAAACACTCTGCCAGCTGCATGAGCGTCACCCGCACAGTGCGGTTTATCGCCTGAACAAATCCTATTATCTGGTACTGCCGTCTGCGTTTCCGCCCACCAAACGGCTGCGCTATACGCTGGCGGAATTTGCAGATGAGCATTGTTCCGGCAAACTGATGTCTGCCTTTTTGCAGGAACACGCCTGTCCGCTCCAGACCGCCAACGCTATTGACACCATCGGAAAATTCCTGATAAACAGTCAGCAGACAGCACAGAACACCGCATATCAGGGCGAAACACGGCCGTAATTTTCCGTTTTCACTTTGACTCCCGCAGTATTCCGGCAATTCTCTGGATTTCGGGAGCTTCTGCTAAGGTATGGGAAAAGGCGGTAGCATTACCACACGCCTCTCCCAGCAGAAGTGCTTCGTCATAATCGCCCCCGCTTTTGTCATATCCTGCTAAAAATCCCGCCATCAGGGAATCACCGGCACCGACACGGCTGATAACCTTTCCGCTCACATTGCGAATTGTCCGTACTGCGCCGTCCTCACTCAACAGCATGGCACCATCTCTGCCGAGTGAAACAATGATGTTTTTGGCACCCATTTTTTTGAGTTCCTTGGCGCATTCGATAATATCCTGTTCGCCGTTCATATTCTTCATGAAAATTTCGGATAACTCCTGTTTGTTGGGCTTGATGAGAAACGGCTTGAATTTCAGGCAGTCTATGAGCTGCTTGCGGGCAGCATCTACCACTATCCGCACCTGTTTTCTTTTGATGCGCTGAAGAATGCGGACATAAGCATCTTTCGATAAGGTACTCGGAATCGCTCCCGCCAATACCAGCGTATCCCCGTCAGCAATACAGTCTGTCCGTTCCAGCAGCTGTTCAAAGGCTTCTTCGCTGACAGCAGGCCCCTGTCCGTTGATCTCACTTTCTTCAGAGGCTTTGATTTTGACATTGATGCGGGAATTACCCTCTGCCAGACGGATAAATTCTGCATGAATTCCCTTCCTTTGCAGACCTTCTTCAATAGCGTCACCTGTCAGTCCTGCCACAAATCCCAGTGCGGTGCTTTCTACATCAAGCTGTTTCAACACAAGGGAAATGTTGATTCCCTTGCCGCCAATATAGTATTCCTCACTGACAGTGCGGTTAGTAATTCCTTTTGTAAAATTTTTCAGATGCACTACATAGTCAATGGACGGATTGAGTGTGATGGTATAAAACATGGTTTTCCCTCCTGTTTCATGTATGATTTCATTATAACACCGTGCGAAAAGATGTCAACAAAGGAGCGGAAAAATCCGTCAGAATTTCATCTGTTACTGACAAAAAACACAGAAAACCACGCTGTCGTTACGATACAGCGTGGTTTCTGATACTAAAAGAATGTTCTGAGAACAAAGTTTTTGAGATAGTTGGTGGTTTTGCCAAACAGTCTGGTAAACAGTTCCTGACCGCTGTCAGAAAGCAGATAATCTTTCAGCGCCATAAGCAGTTCACGTGACAGACTGTTGGTACGGCAAAGGAGTGTTCCCTCCTGCGGTGAAAATTCCTCTAACCGCAGATGAAAGGCGAAGTCCCCGAAATCGTATTCATATCGGGTACGGACATAAAGCACTTCGTCCGAAAACGTCGTCAGATCGTATTTTTTCGCAAAATCCGACAGGATAGCGCTGACAATGAAGGAAGGAATCGGCAATTCGCCGAGCTTCACATCATGGAAACGTACACCGACGATACCTTCCGTGCTGTTAAAAGTTGTTTCTGCCCGAGCAGACAATGCAAAATCACCCTTCGGATAGTGCAGTTTCGCATAGATTTCGCAGGATTTCTCCTGATGAAAATAAACCCGTACATGCTTCAGGACCTTGTCCTCTCCGCAAAAGGTCTGATAAAGGTAAGTATTGATCTGCGTTTCAGTGGCATTGAAGGCAGAACCTTTCAATGCGGCTTTCAGCGCTGACCAGCGGAATGTATCATCTGTCTGTGTCAAAGTATATTTGTCTTTGATATTATCCTGCTGTGCCAGCACTATGCAAACCGTCACAAAGACTGCACCTGCCAGTATCAGACTGCCCACAGCGATCAGCAAAACCTTCCCCCATGAAGCGCCTTTTTTCTTTGCCATTAGTCTGCCGTTACTGAAAACTTATAAAAAGTTATAAAAACAACTTTTATGTTCCATTCCTTGTTCCTCGTGTCCATTTTCGACATTCAAT
>CADCQO010000140.1 GCA_902803585.1 uncultured Ruminococcus sp. | reverse complement strand
ATTGAATGTCGAAAATGGACACGAGGAACAAGGAATGGAACATAAAAGTTGTTTTTATAACTTTTTATAAGTTTTCAGTAACGGCAGCCAAATGAAGATAGACAGAGATAAGATAAGAAGAGAGAATATGTCGCAGATCACGCAGAATGTATTTTTCTCCATCTGCGTGAAGGATTACTTTGAAGTGCTGGAGGAAATGACAGGCGATACCGGTTACCGGAATCAGATGTGGAAAGTACTGCGGTACAGTGAGCTTGATGAAAAATACATATTTCCCTTTGAGAAGGTTTCCCGTGTGGAGATCAACAAGGATATCACGGTCGGAGAAATGATGTATGCTGCCGCCAAAATGCTGCTTCTGGACGGCTATGCAGAAGAAATTGATATCAAAAATGAAACCCATCAGATGATTGTCGATACCGGCACGATGATACTGGAAGAGCTTATGATAAAGCCGCTGGAGCGTATCGGACAAATGCAGAGTGCAGCCGGTGTGGAAAACAAAAGCACGGCAGAAAGTATGCAGACGTGTTGGTGAAAAAGTGACCATGACAGAGGAAAGGAAGTAGCCGTATGAGATTGAACAGCATTATCGAAACAAGCAGAGGTATGCAGCCGATTGATGTAGCAGACAGAATATACCAGAGAAGAGTCATCTATTTTTCGGAGGAAGTTACAAGAGAGAGCTGCCGTGAATTGAATATGCAGCTGATGATGCTGGAAGCGGAAAAATCCGGCCGTCCGGTCACATTATATATTGATTCTCCCGGCGGCAGTGTGGACAGCGGACTGGCGGTCTATGATATGATCCGCATGATGAAAAGCCCTGTGACAACGGTAGTAGCGGGAATGGCGGCTTCGATGGGCAGTCTGATTTTTCTCGCAGGTGAACGCCGCATCATGCTGCCCCATGCCAGACTGCTGATTCATGACCCGTACATTCCTTCCGGCACTTCCGGAAAACCGCTGATTCTGCAGGAGGAACTGGACAAGCTGATGAAGGTGAGAGAGCAGACAGCAAGAATTATTGCGGAACGTACCGGTCAGACGCTGGAATGGGTCTATGAAAAAACAAAATCGGATTACATCATGGACGCACAGGAGGCGCTGAAATGCGGTGCGGCAACTGCGATCGGCAGTTTTACAGCAGGCAGTAAGGGCTGTCTGATTCTGCCTGATGAAGAATAGGATAATGCAGCAGCCGCTTACAAAAGAGAAAGGAAGATGCAAAATGGCAGACAGAAACAATTCATACCGCTTACTGGCAGAGGGTATCAGAGTCAGCAACAATACCAAAATCACCAACCGCAACAACATTGACCTTCTGATTGGTTCATCGGGTTCGGGAAAATCGGGCGGTTATGTCATTCCCAACATTCTGATCAGTCAGGAAAGCATGCTGATTACTGACCCGAAAGGCTGTCTGTATAAACAATGCGCCGAAAGTCTTCGCAAAAGGGGCTTTCAGGTGTACAAGATTGATATGATGAATCTCGAACAGAGCAGCTCCTATGATGCACTGCAGTATGTACGGTATGATCAGCAGCGTGACTGCTATAACGAGCAGGATATCATTCGTATTGCCTCGATGCTCATCAGCGATAAAGACAGCCGCGATCCCTTCTGGGAACGCAGTGCACAGGCAGAACTGTGCTGTCTGATTTCCTTTGTACTGGAAAGTTTCGATAAAAAAGATCACAATCTTGGAACGGTGGCAGATGTGTTCCGTATGTGCAAGGTTGAAAATGATGAGATCCGTTTTCTGGAGGAACATAGTCTGGAACATCCGGACAGCTATGCGTCAAGAAAATATCAGATGTTGAGAAACAGCATCAGAGCGGATAAAACATGGAGCTGTATCCAGTCGTTTGTCACCACTGCGCTGGATAAATTCGACTTTCGCGCAATGCGCAGCATGATGCAGAAAGAGCCGGATTTCCGCTTTGAAGATATGGGACGCACCCTGATGGCGGTATTCATCAACACCAGTGACACAGACGGTTCGCTGGACGACGTGACAAGCCTCCTGTACACACAGGCCATTCATGCACTGTGTCAGGAAGCAGACCGTCAGCCGGACAGCCGCCTGAAAGTGCCTGTCCGCCTGATACTTGATGACTTCGCTGCTTCGGCGGCATATATTCCGGAATTCGACAAGCTGGTATCTGTTCTGAGAAGCCGTGATATTTCGGTTTCGTGCATTCTTCAGTCCCTCTCACAGCTTAAAAGTGCCTATGGTGCGGACAAATGCAGCACGATTCTCAATAACTCTGATACCATTCTGTTTCTCGGCTGCACCGATATGGAAACGGTCAATTATATTGCCACAAGAGTAGGTACAACCCTCGAAAAGGTCATGACGCTGGAAAGAGAAAAAGCGTTCCTGCTTCTGAGGGGAGAAAAAGGCCGCAAGGTCACAAAAATCCGTCCTTACTCCATTACTCCGCAGAATGTTTTCTACTATCTCTCACAGGTCAATCAGGAGGAAGCCGCCTGTTAGCAGGCAGGCTACAGACGGCAATACTTCGTTGCTGATAAAAAAACAAACCAGACCGATGACTTCCCGCGTCATGGGTCTGGCTTGTCTGTTTATTGCAGAATTTTCAGTTTTCAACTGCAGAACGGATAGCACTGAAAAGCTCGTCATAGGTTTCATAAGCGGGCAGATCGGGGTTATCCTGCTTGATTTTGTCGGTGCTGCGGAACAGGAAGCCGGCTTTGCTTGCCTTAATCATGCCGAGATCGTTGTAGCTGTCACCGCTTGCGATGGTTTCATAGCCGATAGACTGGAGAGCCTTGACGGTGGTGTACTTTGAATTCTGGATACGCATTCTGAAACCGGTGATCTCACCGCTGTCAGCTACTTCGAGCGTATTGCAGAAAATAGTGGGCCAGCCGAGCTTTTCCATAAGAGGTTTTGCAAACTGGGTAAAAGTATCGCTGATGATGATAACCTGTGTCATAGCACGGAGCTTGTCCAGAAACTCC
Source organism: uncultured Ruminococcus sp. (assembly GCA_902803585.1). Taxonomy (GTDB): domain Bacteria; phylum Bacillota; class Clostridia; order Oscillospirales; family Acutalibacteraceae; genus UBA1213. Next base: position 6,727 of record CADCQO010000140.1, on the reverse strand, counting down.
TTTGCACCGGGCATGGGGTCAATTTTAGCGATGGTGTCCTGAATTTCCTTCAAGCCCAGTCCATGTTCTTTCAGGATAGCAAGACGATAGTTCATGAGTTTGTTGTAGTCGGGTTCGTCACGGGTGGTCTTTTTCAGTTCGGGGATACCGCTTGCCTCAGCAAAAGCAATCCAGATTTCCGGTACGAGTACGCCTTCAAGATCCAAGCAAACAATTTCCATTTTTGATTACTCCTTTATCTGATATCTTACAATTCGGGATATTCCGACGAGGCTATTATATCATAATCTGAAACACTTGAAAAGAGTGCAGAACAGATTTTTGTGTGAATTTGCAAAAAATCTGTCCGTTCAGATTCAAAACAGCTGTCGCGCTTTATGACAGCGGGCAGGAGCCGGTATTCTGAACGCTGGCGTGTCCGTGATTATCGTCTTGAATTTTTGCGGCAAATGGGGTATAATACTGTTATTCTATGAAAAAAGGAGGAGAAACAATGGCACAGATTACAAAGGACACCATTATCGGAGATATTCTCGATATTGACGAGACAACTGCACCCATCTTTTTGTCCATCGGTATGCACTGCCTCGGCTGCCCCGCTTCAAGAGGCGAAACCGTAGAGCAGGCCTGCATGGTACACGGTGTAGATGCTGATGAACTGGTAAAGATGGTTAACGAGCATATCAAGGATAAGTAACTGACACAAAACAAACGGGAGGTGTGGAAGGTGAAAGGCAGAGAACTTCTGACATTGGATAACCGTCTGATGACGTGCGCTTCGATGGTAAGAAAAGGTACAAAGCTGGTTGATGTCGGCACCGACCACGCCTATCTGCCCATCAGATTAGCGGCAGAAGGCTGGATCGACACAGCCGTTGCCTGTGATATCAGGGTAGGGCCGTTGGAGAATGCAAAAAGTAATATTGTGCGCTTCGGGGTGGAGGATAAAGTATCGGCTGTTCTTTCTGACGGGCTTGATGCGATTGTACCCGAATGCGCTTTTGATATTGTTATCGCAGGCATGGGCGGTGAACTGATAGCTGAAATCATACGGCGTACAGCGTGGGTGTATGACGGAAGCAGAAGGCTGATTTTACAGCCGATGACAAGAGCCTATGTACTGCGGAAATTTTTATGTGAAAACGGTTTTTGTATCGTTGAAGAAAAAGCCTGCTGTTCCGGCAAAAAGTGTTACAGCGTGATGCAGTGCGTGTATGACGGTGTGAAAAGGGTCTGTGATGACCGTATGGCGTATATCGGCACGTTATCCGCAAAGACTTCACCGGAGGCGGAGCAGTATATTAAGATGACAGCGTTCAAGCTGAGAAGAAAAGTCAGCGGACTCCTGCAGTCCGGTCAGGTGGAGGAAGCAGAACGCTGTCAGAATATTTTGCGGGCGGTTGCACAGGAATTGCCCGATACAGAACAGGAGTGAAAAAGATGGTCAGTGCAAAGGAACTGTATGCGTATCTTGACAGTATCGCACCGTTTGATACGGCACTGGGCTTTGATAATGCGGGTCTGCTGATCGGCAGCGGAGAAACGGTTTCTGAAACGGTTTATACTGCGCTGGACGCGACAAAAGACGTTCTGCTTGAAACAGCGGCCGCCGGAGCAAAGATACTGATTACCCATCACCCGATCATTTTTGATGCGCTTAAGTCCGTTCCTTCGGACAGTGTCGTTTATTTAGCCGTTCAGCTCGGCGTTACCGTTTTGTCGGCACATACCAATCTTGATATTGCTGAGGGCGGTGTCAATGATACGCTGGCGGAAGCGCTGGGCGTACAGATTGAACAGCGTTTTCCGTCTGATTGTGCTGTTTTCGGTTCTCTGAATGTGCCGATGAACTGTACCGGTCTGGCACAGCATATTAAAAATAAAGTTCCGCTGAAAGGTCTGCGCTACACGGACAGCGGAAAGACCATACAAAAAGTAATGATTGCCGGCGGCGCAGGGGGCAGCGATGTCTTTTTAGCGAAAGACTGCGGTGCAGATGCGATTATCACGGGAGAAATCAAGCATCATCAGATTCTTTTTTCTAATGACAGCGGAACAGCAGTTTTCGATCTCGGACACTTTGGTTCGGAAGATCTTGTGATAACGAAGCTGACCGCCCGCCTGCAAAAAGCATTTCCTCAGGCAGTATTCCGTCAGGCATCAGCCGATACAGACGGCGTACAATATCTGACATAAGGAGGGATTCCAATGGCCTTAGACGGTGCATTTCTGCGGCATATCAAATTAGAACTGGAAAAACAGCTGCTGAACAGTAAAGTAGACAAGATTTATCAGCCTTCTAAGGACGAATTGATTCTCGCCCTGCGTTCAAAAGAGGGAAACGGAAAACTGCTGATTTCTGCCAGAGCAGGCAGTGCCCGCATCAACCTTACCGGCATGACACCCGAAAATCCGAAAGTGCCGCCCATGCTTTGTATGCTGCTGCGTAAAAGACTTTCCGGTGCAAGGCTGCGGGCTATTCATCAGCCTGAGCTGGAAAGAGTGCTGCTGCTGGAATTTGAAGGCACGAACGAACTGGGCGATCTGTGCACGATGACATTAGCGGTTGAAATCATGGGGCAGTACAGCAATATTGTTTTTATAGACGGTGAAGGGCTGATTATTGATGCTTTTCGCCGTGTGGATATGTCCATGTCCTCTCAGCGTCTGATTTTGCCGGGACTGCGTTATGAACTGCCGCCTCAGCAAAACAAGCTGTGTGTACTGGACAAAGAAGCCGATGATATCATTGAAGCAGTACAGCGGCTTCCCAAAAATATGCCGCTTTCCAAGGCACTCCTGACGGTGGTGCAGGGTGTTTCTCCGATACTGTGCCGTGAGTGGGAACATCTGACGGGACGGGGAAGGGACGTGTTTTCGCAGTCGCTGGACGATGAACTGATCTCACGCCTGCGTTTTTTTCTCAAGCGCACGATAACAGCAATCCGTGAGGGCAGCGGCGAGCCGACAATGATACTTAACGAAGAAAAGAAGCCCATCGACTTTACATTTGAGTCGATTCAGCAGTACGGAAGCGGTCGTTCCTTCAGAGAACAGGGAACCTTCTGTGAACTGCTGGACCATTACTATGCGAAGCGTGACGCTATGGAAACAATGCGCCGCCGTTCCGAAGATCTTAACCGTCTGCTGAACACGACAGCGACACGCCTTATCAAGAAAATCTATGTGCAGAAGGACGAGTTAGCAGCGTGTGCGGAAAGGGAACAGTACCGCATCAGGGCAGATATCATTCAGGCGAACCTTTACCGCCTTGCAAAAGGAGCATCGGAGTTAAGGGCGCAGAATTTTTATGATGAGAACATGGCAGAGATAACAATACCGCTTGACCCTTCTCTGTCCGCATCAGCCAACGCACAACGCTATTACAAAAGCTACCGTAAGGCAAAGACGGCCGAACAGGTGCTGAAGGTACAGATTGCCAGAGCGGAAGAAGAGCTGGACTATATTTCTTCCGTAATGGACAGCCTTTCACGGGCTGAGAGTGTGCGTGAACTGAACGAGATACGTACCGAGCTGACCGAACAGGGCTATATCAGGGCGAAGGGAAAAAAACAAAGGAGCGAGAGTATCCTGCCGCCGTTAAAGTTTGTGTCGGAGAGCGGTTTCACGATTTTAGTAGGAAGAAACAACAAACAGAATGATCAGTTAACGCTGAAACAGGCGGCGAAGAATGATCTTTGGTTCCATGCGAAGGATATACCCGGTTCACATACGGTCATTCTGACCGAAGGGCGTGAACCCGATGAAGCCACCATTTTGTTGGCGGCATCGTTGGCGGCGGCGCACAGCAAAGCAGGCGAAGCGGGTAAAGTGCCGGTAGACTACACCAAAATCCGTTACGTCAGCAAACCGCAGGGCGCAAGACCGGGCATGGTGATTTATGTCAACCAAAAAACACTCTTTGTCGTGCCGCACCGCGAGAAGTGAGTCTGTACGCAACAACAAAAGCGATAAACTATCCGAAAAGATGGTCTATCGCTTTTATTTGGGTTTGCCCGAAATCGGCAGTAACTTGGCGGTGAAAGTCCGCTACACGCTTGGCAGTAGGAAGTGTTAGCTGAAGGCAAGGGTGCCTATCGTGAGATGAAATCTGAAGTAAGCCTAAAGCAAACTCTCAGTCTGACGAACAGAAACCACATATGACGTTTATGCTAACTTTGCTCCGAAGGTTATTTTACCCTTTTCGACTTTCTCACAGCTTAAGAGAATCGTGCAGTTTTCGGTTGTGCCGTCATTGTAGGTGATGGTCGTGTCTATGAACGTATTTCTCAGCATTTCATCATAGATGATTTTCACGTAATGGTCAGTATCTGTATCAAGTTCAATAGGAGCAAATTTTTCGTCCGGTATGCGGTCATAGTATGCTGTCACTGCCGCAAAGCCCCACTTTTTCCGGAATACATTACTTTGCTTCATGGTGTTCTCCTTTCTGGCGCTGAGTGCTTGCAGGGCGGACTGTACCGCTTTGTCAACAGCCGCCTGCGGTACATGGAGACGGTCTAAACTTTCAGTGTACAGGTTCTTTTTACTCATAGTGGAATCCCTCCTCCGTCAGAATGTCTTTCAATCGCTTTCTTGCCCTTTGCAGTCCCGAACTTACGGTATTGACGCTTTTATGTAGGATGGCGGCGATTTCCCTGATGCTGTAATTTTCGTAATAGTATAAGTACAGAATCGAGCGGTATTGTTCGGGTAACTGCTGTAATTCTTCCAAAACGCTATGTTTTTCCTCAGCGGGCAGTTCTTCATGTTCGTCTAACGGTTCTGTCCGTGTGCGCTTGCGATGACGCTGAAAATCATGACATTGGTTGATGGTAACCCGTATAAGCCACCGTTTCAGGTATTCTTCATCCTGAAGCGGTGCTTTTTTCGTGACAAGCGTAAGACTTGACCTCCTGAAGAATATCCTCTGCGTCAGTGGGAGAACCCGTATGCTGATAAGCGATACGATAGATCATGTCGGCATACCGACGGATGACGCTTTCGATTTTTGCAGAATGTTCCATATTGTCCGGACGTTTGTTTTTTTCATCGATGAATGACAAGTGAAAACCTCCTTTCACTGATAAAACGTTTCAGGGATGCTGTTTTCGTGCGGTTTTCTGAAAAAATGTTTTGTGTTCCGGACTGTATAAAACAATCGCCGGCGGGGCATATTTTCGTTACAGAAATTTTCGATTTACTGTTTATCTGGGGGCGGTTGATTTGTTGCGGAAATTTTCAATTTGTTTTCGTGCGGCAGTTTGTGCGACAGTGGTGAGCTGTTTAATGTCACTGACAGGGTTTTACGGGGCGTGTGAGGGCATTCGCGGGGAGGTTTTCCGGCTGCATATTTTGGCAAATTCCGACAGCGAGGAAGATCAGCGGCTGAAATTGTCCGTCAGAGATGCTCTCCTGCAGTACACCGGAACATTGTTTGAGAATTGCCGGAGCAAGGAGGAAAGCATACAGACAGCGCAGGCGCATCTGGAGGATATCCGTACTTATGCACAGGAGATTATCAGAGAAAAGGGCTATGATTACCCTGTACAGGCATATGTAATGAATATGCCCTTTACGACCCGTGTATATGATGATGTCACACTGCCTGCCGGACATTATGATGCCTTGCGCGTGGTGATTGGCAGCGGACAGGGGCATAACTGGTGGTGCGTGTTGTTTCCGGCACTGTGTCTGCCTTCTGCCGCCACAAAGGAAATTTCCTCTGTTGTCAGCGAAGGAGAAGAGGAGATCATCACCGCAGGCGAGAAATATGAAATGAAATTTATGCTGGTAGAATGGTGGGAGGGGCTTTGTTCACTGTTTGTCTGAGAATACCAGACAGGCTGACAAAAAAAGCCCGCTCCGGAGAGCGGACTCTTGGTGTATGAAAAGTTGTTTCAGCGAATAATGCGCAGGAATCCGATGAAGGGGATTTCCTTTGCTTTTCGTGCCTGAATCGCTTTGATCGTTAAAAACAGTACAAAAATCGGTATTGCATAACAGATGGCAAAGATCAGGATATCCATGATCCAGCCCATAAAGCTCAGACCGGAAGAAGCATTGCCGAAAGAAGCGTCCTGTGAACAAGCAACACCGACAATACCGCTGAAAATAGCGAACAGAATAGTGAAAGGAATACTGAAAATCAGCATCAGCAGCCCCTGATTGGCGTAGAAGCGTGAATATGCTGAATCTTTAGCGAAAACAAGCGGAACCCAGAAGGTAATGCCAAACATAGAAAGAATACTGATGTTTTTGCTTTTGGCAGCGTCCTGCGGGTCATAATCATCTGTGTATTCGGGCGTACCGGTAAACAATTTGAGAACGCTTTTAATGCCTTTGAATGCTTCCTGATCGGGTTTTTCTTCCTCTTCTTCTTCAGAAGGCTCTTTCTTCTCAAACTTGAAGTTTTTGGAATCAAAGGCTTCGGCTTTCACCTCAGATTCCGGTTGAGGTTCAGGTTCTGGTGCGGGTTCCGGCTCTGGTGCAGGTTCAGGCTTGGGCTGTGTTTTGCGCCGGCGTGTCGGTTGTGGTTCGGGTTCCGGCTGAGGTTCAGGCTCCGGCTCCGGCTCTGGCTCTGGTTCAGGCTCCGGTTCCGGTTCAGGCTCCGGTTCCGGAACAGGCTGTTGTTTCGCATAGCCGCCGTCATACTGACCCTGCTGCTGATAGCCGTCATCGTACTGACCCTGCTGCTGATAGCCGTCATCGTACTGACCCTGCTGCT
>CADCQO010000139.1 GCA_902803585.1 uncultured Ruminococcus sp. | reverse complement strand
TGAATGTCGAAAATGGACACGAGGAACAAGGAATGGAACATAAAAGTTGTTTTTATAACTTTTTATAAGTTTTCAGTAACGGTGAAACTATGATTGTTACCATTTCAAGACAGGCCGGCAGTCAGGGCAGAGAAATCGGCAGGGCGCTGGCAGATAATCTCTCTGTGGATTTCTACGACAAAAATCTGATTGCGCTGGCTTCCAAAAAAAGCGGCATCAGCATTGAACAATTTGAAAGATATGATGAAAATGCTTCTAACAGCCTGCTTTATACACTTTCTATCGGGGCATCAGCCGCTGTTAATACAGATTACGGAAATATGCCGGACGTTCCTGTCAGCGATAAGATCTATCTGGTACAGTATGATATTATTCGTCAGGCGGCAGAACAGCCTTGTGTCATCGTAGGAAGATGTGCGGATCATATACTGTCGGACAGAAAAGACTGTGCAAAAATCTTCATTTATGCTGACATTGCCCTGAGAACTGCTCATATCGCAAAACATCTCGGCATATCAGAGGACAAAGCGAAGTCTATTGTCAGAAAAACAGACAAAAGCCGTGCTAACTATTACAATTATTTTGCTGACGGAAAATGGGGCGATCCCAGTCATTATGATTTGTGTCTGAACAGCGGAACACTTTCGGTGCAGGGCTGTGCCGCATTGATAAAAGCCTATTTGCAGCAAAGGGGGATCTTGTGATGAAGCGTGTCGGCTGTCTGCTTCTGCTTGCTGTCCTGCTGATTTCTGCAGGATGTAAGGAAAAGGAGGTACAGGAAATCACCTATGAACCTGTCGCCTATACGCCCGTTACCCCAGATGACGAGCTGAAGGAAACGCTTACCGGTGTTGTCAGCACCTACCTTTCTGCACTGGAAAATCATGACTATTCCCTGCTGATGAACTGTGCAGATGACCGTCTGCCATTATGCAACAACGAAACTGCTTTCTATGATTACACTGTGGGAATCGGAAGTGCACTGCTTGACGGTATCGACTTTGACTGCCTTTTGCAGGACGGGAAAAATTATCTGCTCAAAGTGTCCTATACCATCACCTTTACCAGTCCGTTTACCGATATTGACGGTCAGTCAAAAGAACCGTGTACACAGGAACATATGGAGCAAATGACACTTTGTCCGATAGACGGTGATTACCATATTATCGCTCTTGCAGAAACCGGAGAAGGATAACAAACCCAAAAAGGAGTGTTGTACATTGAAAAGCTATACTTTTCTCGGACGTTCAGACGGCAGGCGCTTTTGCATAGAGGGAATTGATGTTTTTACAAATAAGTGGCAGTCTCTCGGCATCTGTGATATTGTTCTTGATCCGCAGGACAAACGCCCTTACAGTGTTTCTGTCTATCAGATTGTTACTAACAGCAAAGCCATTACTTTCGCCGCCGCAAAATTCAGTGACGGGAAATGGGGTTTCTACCAACTGGCGGAGGACGAATAATACCGTCCCGCCGTGAACTTATCTATTTTGAGGAGGTTTATCATTCCATGAATCATTCATTACAAATCGCACAGCTTCTGGACGTATCCAAAACCATCGCCGCTGATATCTTTAACGGTCTGACTTATCCATGGGAAGCTCTGCCGAAAATTTCCGCCTTTGTTTTACAGCTGGGTGCTTCTCTTTCGCCTGATGAATACACGCAGACCGAAGAGGACATCTGGATCAGCAAAACAGCTAAGGTCGCGCCTACCGCTTATCTGCACGGCCCTCTTATCATCTGTGACGGTGCAGAAATCAGACATTGTGCTTTTATTCGCGGCAGTGCCATTGTCGGGTGCGGTTCCGTTGTCGGAAATTCTACCGAACTGAAAAACTGCATCATTTTTGACAACGCACAAGTTCCGCACTATAATTACATCGGTGATTCCATTCTCGGCTATAAGGCGCATCTTGGCGCAGGAGCCATTACGTCCAATCTGAAATCCGACAGAAGCCTTGTCACTATCAGGATACAGGACGAAAAGCTGGATACCGGATTAAAAAAGTTCGGCGCGATTGTCGGAGATAATGTTGAAGTGGGCTGCAATTCCGTACTGAATCCCGGTACAGTTATCGGCCGTGATGCAACCGTCTATCCGCTGTCTATGGTGAGAGGCGTTGTCCCTGCTCACAGCATCTATAAAAAGCAGGGCGAAGTTGCCGGAAAAATATAAGAATAACGAGGAAACACTATGGAACAAATTGACCTTTACGACAAGAACCGTCAGCCGCTGCATCAGACAATAGAACGAGGAAAAGTCCTGCCGGCTGATACTTACCGTGCTGTTGTGCATATCTGCATCTTTAACACCAAAGGCGAAATGCTGATACAGCAAAGACAGTCCACAAAAGCACTTCTGCCCGATAAGTGGGATATTTCCGCAGGCGGTCAGGTTTCCGCAGGAGAAACCTCTTCTGCTGCCGCAGACAGAGAGGTAATTGAAGAACTGGGACTGCATCTTGATATTGCTTCACAGCGTCCGAAACTGACCATGAATTTTGAGGACGGTTTTGATGATGTTTATCTGCTGACAAAAGATATTTCACCTGACGAACTGGTGCTTCAGCCTGAAGAGGTGCAGAATGCCCGTTTTGCCGGTCTTGATACCGTTCTGCAAATGATCGCAGAGGGCAGCTTCGTTCCCTATCATGAAACCTATATCCGTCTGCTCTTCGCTATGCAGAATCTGGACGGGACTTTTGACGAAGAAAAGGTATGGAGTGAAAAGCTGCCTGACAGCCAGTAACTAACGTGCATTCCGCCGGAATCAGAATAACCGGCTTTGAACTTGAGCAAGAAACCCTGCCTCTAAGCGTTGGCATAGACGGCGGGAGTATATCACCTGACAGCGCACCAATATAAAAAGACCGATCGTCTGCAGCATTGACAGCTGTAAACGGGCGGTCTTTCTTTTCAGAGCAGCAAATACCGGATCATTCCTTGTCCTTGACGCTTTCGACAAGATCCCATTTCTTCATGGATCTCATGGCAATCAGATGGCTGACAACAACATAGCCGAATACCAGAAGGACGGTCAGCAGATATTCTGTAAAATGATTGGCAAAGACGTATTCTCTGGTATCATTGCCGAGCTTCTGCAGAATCATCTTTGCGATAATGATACCGGAAGGCAGTCCTATTATACAGGAGAAAACAAACTGCAGCAGGGATTGTACAAACCATTTTCTGGAAACTTCTCTGTGCTGGAAGCCAATCGTTCTCAGAACACAAAGTTCTCTTTTCTTTTCCAGAAGATTGGTCTGTGCTGTGTTGATGACGATAATCAGACCGATAATGATTGCAAAGCCGATGATGATCCATGCGGCAAGATCATAGGTCTTGAAGGTCTTTTCATTGCCCTGCAAAGCAAGTCTTGTGAAAACAGAATACAGATAGTTTTCATTCTTTGTCAGATAGGAAACGAGCTTTTGTTCGTCCTCTTCGCTGATATTGCAAATGACTGAACCGATTGTCGCTTCTCCGAGCGTTTTGCCGGTTTGATAGGAAACATACTGGAATCGGGCAATCGACTGGTCTGAAATGTCCGCAACGATGAGTTCCTTTCCGTTGACCGTGACAGTATCACCCTTGCCAGCGCCCAACTCCTGTGCAAGGTGCTTTTCCAGTATGATGCCGTTTGCAGGTACGGCGAGCCTTTTTTGGCTGCTGTCGTATATTCCTATCAGTTTCGTATCCATTTCTGCTGCGTTGATGACAGCCTTTTTGGATTTTCCGCTGAACTCTATTTCTGACTGATAAAACGGCAGCCTTTGCACATCGCTCACATAGCTGAGATCATTCAGTTCCTTCATCACATTCTCGTCAGGTTCCTTCTTGAAGTATATCTGACAGTCATAACGTATTCTGTCATCGTAGAGCTGCTGCAGCATATAATTCTTTGAGGTGATAAATGCAAACGAGGCGAATATCATCATGACGGAAGCCGCTATACATATAACAGAGAACACGAATCTCATCTTGTTTCTGAACAGTGTGGTGATGCTGAATTTCGTCATAGGCGAGGCCTTTGCTATCAGCCGTTCAAGCAGTCTGGGGACAGCCGCCGTTTCGGGAGCAGGTCTGGACATTGCTTCCGACGGCATGATTTTCGATATGGAGCCTGTACTGATAATCGTTGAAATAAGTCCCACAACGATAGTCAGTACACCCGAAAGTACATACATCAGAAAATTCGGACGGTATGTAAATTCAGCCAGCGGAAAGAAATCCCTGTAATAGACACCGACACACAGCATCAGAACAGATCCCATGACCGTTCCTAATACGATTGCCAGCAGAGAGGTGACAACGTTCACGCTGCAGTACAGCGCCCGTATATTGCCTTTTGTGAAACCAAGCGCCCTGAGAATACCGATTTCCCGTCTGCTCTGTTTTATGATAAGCGACATGAACAGAAACACAACGATGAGTATGATAAGGAAAAAGATCGAGGGTGTCAGGATAGACAGTGTTTCGATCGTTTTCAGGTTATCGTTGATTCTCTTCCTGACAGCGGATTCTTCATAGGTGTAACTTTTTTTGACTTCAATTTCTTCATCAGCTAAAATATCTTCCAGCTTTTTCAGTGCGGCATCACTGTCGGTACCGTCTTTGAAATATACAAGAAACTGGTTGCAGAGCAGATCATAACTTTCGCCGTCATTCAGCTCTTTATATGCTTTTTGGAGTTCTTCCTTCAGATTGTCAAATTCACTGAGTGCTTTGATTCTTTCGCTGATGAATTTGTTTTCGTTTTCGGACAGCTCTTTTTCGGCATCTGCAAGCTGTTTTTCAGCATCTTCTATTCTGGTCAGGATTTCTTTCCTGCCATCGGCAATCTGCTCCAAACCGTTCTCTATCTGCGGTATTCCATCATCTATCGGGGCAAGACCATTATCTATCTGGGCGATACCGTCATTGATTTCCTTCTGCTTTGCGGCGACAAATCCGCTGATATCTGACAGATCCTTTTCGGTTACCCCGAACTCTGCAAGTGATACGAGAATGCTCGTTTTCTGAGCAGTAAGCTCTTCTTTTTTCTGATCGAGCTGTCCCATAGAGGAATTGTATAATTCTGCAAGATCACCCGTTGTTGTAATCGTTTTGCCTGTATAATCCGATAAAGCGTCAATATAGCTGGTCATGGCGGAAATGCCCGACAGCAGTTCTTCTGCGGAATCCGAGCTGCTGATCTCAGGAAGAAATGAAACTACATCGTGCAGATGATCCTCTTGAATGGATCCTGCCAGATGATCGAGGAGATATCTTGTATTCTCAAAACATTCTTCAAAGGGTATCAGACTGTTGTACAGACCGTACCTGTTCATTAGTTCAATCAGTTTGGTGCGGTCCTGTGCGGAAACAGACGAAAGATCGTCGAATTTTCCCGAATTGATATACACATAGTCAGACATTACCTGATCCATATAAGCTATAAGCTTGTTACATACATTCGTCAACGGTTCTGTGACATCATAACTAAAACCATAAATCTCCGCCGTGCGTATAAATGATTTCGTAAGATTCGTTATACGGACAAGTTCTGAAATTTCATAATCGGGATTCTCTGCCATAAGGCTGACAAACAGACCGATATGCGGATTATCAGCGGACGCTGTAAGTGTATCGAGCATCAGAAGTGCTTCATCAATTTTCTTGAGTCCGGCCGCTGCTTCATTCAGTTTACTGACACTGTCATACAGTTTTGCGCTGGTCTGCTGCAGTGTATTTTTTGTTTTCAGCAATTCTTCTTTTTTGCTGAAAATTTCCTTTTTAGTGGATATCAGCTCGTTTTCGGCTTCCGTAAGCTGCTTTAGTTTCTCCTGAGCCTCAATATATGAATCTTCAAACAGTTTTTTGTTATCAGCAAGCTGCTGTTTGGCATCATCAAGTTTTTGCTGTGCATCAGAAAGCTGCTCCTCAGTCTGTTTCCACCCGTTGTTCAACTCGTCCTGCTTGCCGTCCAGCTCTTTTTTCAGACTTTTGTATTGTCGTTCATATTCCTCTGTCAGAAGCCTGACAGGTGCATAAGCATAGCCAAAATCATTATTGGCACCCCATGAATCATCTGTCGGCTGTACGGACAGCGTTTCCGGATTGGTGACGATTCCGGCAATAAAATATTCACGGTACTCGTCATCTACCTTGATCTTGACAGTTTCTCCGGCACTGATGCCGTTATCTTCCGCAAAATTGTATTCAAGCAGTATCTCGTCTGTATTTTCTCTGCTTCTTTTCTGCGACCAGTAGTGAAACTGCATACTGTCATCGGGATTATATGAAAACAGCCTGACCGACAGATAACGCCCCTGTGGACTTTTGAGATATGTATCTCCGCAGAGTCTGGCATTGATTTGCAAAACCTCATCAGCTTGTTTCAGCTTGCTGATGACTTTCCGGTTTGTCACTGACGTGGTAATCATAGCGTCAGGATAGTCGTATCTCTCAATATATTCATCAAGAGAGAGTTGCAGCGATGTATGCGCTGAGGAAAGTCCTGACATGAATCCACAGCCCATCGCAGATACAAGCATGACAGAGAGAAGCAGCTTTTTGAATTTCTTGATGACAGGAAATATCATTCTTTTCATAGGCTTACCACTCTACGCGCACGGCAGGTACAGGATGCTCATTCTCGATGACCTCTGTTATCCTGCCGTTTCTCATTTTGATAACACGGTCAGACATTTTGCTTATCTCCTGTGTATGGGTAACGATGACTACTGTCTTTCCATGCTCTCTGACAAGTTTTTCAAGTTCGACAAGTA
>CADCQO010000138.1 GCA_902803585.1 uncultured Ruminococcus sp. | reverse complement strand
AACAGCCTATGAAAAAAAGAATTATCAGCCGTTTTTTATGCTTTATCTCGGCGGCAATCCTGTTGTTGACTGTTACAAGCTGCAATTTGGAAACAAACCAGAAAAATAATAACTATGTCAGCAATGTCAAGCGACTGGTCGATGATTCTGTTACCTATACCAGAAAATTGCGTCAGCAGGACGATGGCTTTGACTGTAGGGACAATGAAAAGGTGAGGGGCTATCTTTTAGTGACTGATGACCTGATCAATACGCTTGAACAAATACAGAAACTGCGGGCGACTGATGAATTTGACGACATGGATAAACCGCTGAAAGACTCTGCACAGATTGCTCTCACGATGATTTCTCAAATCAAAGCACTGGTAGTGTATGCACAGGAAAACGGCAGCGATGCACTTTACCAGCGTGAAAAAGAAACATACTTCTCCCATTATTATGTTTCTTATGATGAGATGAAAGATCTTTCCTCCCAGATACAGACCTATTGGCGGAATGCCTGATTTTACCGGCACAGTTTTAAAGACGGAATTCAAAACGCTGTACTCAATCGGCTTTGGGTACAGCGTTTCTGCGTGCTGCATAGGTGAATTTTATGATATTCATGAAACCAAATCTTTACAGCACCGGTTTTGTATGATATAATACAACCGCGAAATATAATACAAGAAGAAGGAAGGGAAGGTATTTGCTGACAATTCAGAATATTTGTAAGCAATATATTACAGGCGAGCTGAAACAGACAGCTCTGGACAATGTCAGTCTTAACCTCAGAGATAACGAGTTTGTAGCTATTCTCGGACCAAGCGGTTCAGGTAAAACAACTCTGCTCAATGTTGTTGGCGGACTTGACCGGTACGACAGCGGCGACCTGATTATCAATGGGATTTCCACGAAAAAATACAAGGACAGGGACTGGGATTCCTACCGCAACCATACAATTGGTTTTGTGTTTCAGAGTTATAATCTGATTCCGCACCAGACGGTTCTGGCTAATGTTGAATTAGCGCTGACAATATCCGGTGTATCGCGTTCAGAACGCAGAAAACGGGCAAAAGAGGCATTGGAGAAAGTAGGTCTTGGCAATCAGCTCCATAAGCGGCCCAACCAGATGTCAGGCGGTCAGATGCAGAGAGTAGCCATTGCCAGAGCACTGGTCAATAATCCTGATATCCTTTTGGCAGATGAACCGACAGGTGCACTTGATTCAGAAACGAGTGTACAGGTAATGGAATTGCTGGCGGAAGTTGCAAAAGACCGTCTTGTTATCATGGTAACACATAACCCTGAACTGGCGGAGCGCTATGCTAACCGCATCGTGAAGCTGAGCGACGGCAAAATCACAGATGATACCAATCCTTACACACCGGAAGAGGAGAAACAAGAAGCACCGCAGCATAAAAACATGGGCAAATCTTCCATGTCACTCCTGACATCTCTGTCACTGAGCTTCAATAACCTGCGTACAAAAAAGGGAAGGACGATTCTTACTTCTTTTGCGGGATCCATCGGCATTATTGGCATTGCCCTTATTCAGTCGTTATCTTCCGGTGTCAATGCCTATATTGCAGATATTCAGCGGGATACAATGTCCTCCTATCCTATTACGATTGATGCCGAAACCATTGATATGGCGAGTTTCATGAAAGTGGACAGTTCACCTGAAAATGATGAGGTGCATCACCAGATGGACGGTGTTTATCCCAATAACCGGCGTATGCAGACACTGGTGGATATGTCCTCAACCGTCACCAAAAATAACCTGACAAAATTCAAACAGTATCTGGATAATCCGAAAAGTCCGATTCACAAGTATGTTGGCGCAAACGGCATCGTTTATTCCTACGCTACCAAATTCAACCTTTACAGCTATGACGATAAGGGGTATTTTGTGAATGCTGACGGAAGCACACTGGTTGATGATGAACTGCTGAAGACCAACATCGGCATGATGATGTCCTATGGCAGTACAGAGGCGTTCAATTCAACGGCGGCGGTCGGTATGTTCGGCGGGAATTCAGTTTATTCTCAGATACTGCCGCAGTCGGACGGTACAGGAATCAGCAAAGCGATTACCGACAACTACGATGTGGTTTACGGCACAATGCCGCAAAAATACGATGAACTGGTGCTGGTACTCGATAAACATAACGAAGTGCCTGTCCAGTCGCTCTATAAGCTGGGTATCCTGCCCACAGAAGAATACCGCTCTTTGCTGAAAAGTATTGATAAAAATCAGAAAGTTACTCTGGAGAGCAAAAAGCTGGATTACTCCAACATCTGTAACCGGACTTTTTATTTGCTGCCATACTGCGATTTGTACGAAGAAAACAGCAGCGGTACTTACAGCAGCATTGCAAAGGATCCCTTACAGACAGAACAAAAAATCAAGAACGCTTTGCAATTGAAAATCACCGCCGTCATCAAGCCGAAAGAAGACAGCCAACAGCAGCTGATTTCTTCCTCTATCGGTTATACAAAAGCATTGACAGACTACATCATTCACTACACAGAAGAAAGTGCAATCGTCAGGAAGCAGAAAGCCGATCCGGCCGTGAATGTTCTGAATGGTATTCCCTTTGTTGCCAAAGACGACAATGAAAAGGCACAGGGAGCCAAAAAGTATATTCTCTCAATGAAAACGAGTGAAAAGGCAGCATTGGTTTCCGTCATCTATTCCGATGTTGCACATGGCGGAGCAGATTTGAAAAAAATGACCGAAGAACAAATAGCAGCAATGGTAGATGCGTATCTTCAGAAAGATAATGATCCCAATGTTCACAGCGTACTGGTTCGTATTTACGATAAGTATATATCCTCCGGCAATTATAACGATAATCTTTCCGCTCTGGGCGTTGTAAGCGAAGATGCACCATCTTCTATTTCTATTTATGCTGACAGCTTTGAAAACAAAGAAAAGATTGCTGAGTGTATTGATGAATATAACAAAACCGCTGACAAGAAGGACAAAATCACCTATACAGATCTGGTCGGACTGCTGATGTCCTCCATCACGACAATTGTCAATGTTATTTCCTATGTACTGATGGCATTTGTAGCAGTTTCGCTGATTGTATCCTCGATTATGATCGGCATTATCACATATATTTCCGTACTGGAACGCACAAAGGAAATCGGCATTCTGCGAGCAATCGGTGCTTCCAAAAGAAACATTTCAAATGTGTTTAACGCCGAAACCTTCATTATTGGTCTGCTTTCAGGCGCTATCGGCATCGGCTTGTCACTGCTGATGTTAGTCCCTATCAATATCGTGATTCATGCCATAGCCGGCATGGATACGGTAAATGCTTTCCTTCCATGGATCAATGCGCTGCTGCTGATCGTATTGAGTACGCTGCTGACGCTGATAGGCGGCATTATCCCGTCCGGCAAGGCGGCCAAAAAAGATCCGGTTACTGCTCTTCGTACAGAGTAAATTTTAAATATATTATGATGTTCAGGGGAAATCTTTCTCAGGTGGGAAAGTTTTCTCCTGTTTTTTTGACACAATCGGCGATTCGTTCACAAATTATTCTTCATCAGAAAAAAATATGAGCATCTTGCACCACTGCTGAAAAAGCCGGCAGATTGGTGCGAAAAATATATAATTGTGAATAATATGCGATAGACAAAACGAAAAAAATCTGATATGATTATGAATTGAATATAAGGAAAAAGAGAAAACGTAGAGGTGACATAATGATGAAGCATACGGTTGAAGATGTGCTGCGCTATGTCGAGGAAAATGAAGTCAAGTTTATCCGGTTGGTATTTTTTGACGTTTTCGGCGTAATGAAGAACATTTCCATCATGTCGTCAGAATTGCATAACGCCTTTGCTCACGGTGTCAACATTGTTTCTTCCGGTATCGACGGATTTGAAGCAGCGGGTACTGATCTGCTGTT
>CADCQO010000137.1 GCA_902803585.1 uncultured Ruminococcus sp. | reverse complement strand
GGGCTGCAAATAGAAACTCTGCACAGAGGGGAGTGGACTGGCATTTCACTACAGATGATGCAAGAACAAAGTTGAAGCATCTTTACCCTATTATAAAGATTTAGATTTAACAGAGTAGTAGGAAAGAATTGACATTTTGGAGGGGATTTTGTGGGAAAGATAATTGCAGTGACAAATCAGAAAGGCGGCGTAGGCAAAACGACTACTGCAGTCAATACAGCTGCTGGTATTGCCAAGTCAGGAAAAAAAGTGCTGCTGGTGGACATTGACCCTCAGGGAAATGCAACGAGCGGTGTCGGCGTGGACAAGCGTTCCGTGAAATATTCTTCCTACAGCGTGATGGTAGATGAAGTCAAAGCGGAAGATGCGATTGTTCATACAAAGTTTCATAACCTTGATCTTCTCCCGTCCGGCATGGAACTGGCGGCGGCAGAGATCGAACTGGTAGAAGCAGACAAGCGTGAATCAAAGCTGAAAAGTGCGCTGGCGCTGGTCAAGGCATCGTATGATTTTATTTTTGTCGACTGTCCCCCTTCTCTGGGACTGATTACGACAAACGCATTTTGTGCGGCGGATACCTTGTTGGTACCGATACAGCCAGAATACTATGCACTGGAAGGTCTGTCACAGCTGATGAGTACGGTGCGTAAAATCAAAAGACGCTATAATCAGTATCTGGATATCGAGGGTGTTCTGCTGACAATGTATGACGGCAGACTGAACCTGACACAGCAGGTTGTAGAAGAGGTAAAGAAGTTCTTCCCCAGAAAGGTATTTTCTGCGGTCATTCCGAGAGGTGTCAGATTATCAGAAGCGCCCAGCTTTGGTATGCCGATCATGTATTTTGACAAATCATGCAAAGGCTCGCTGGCTTATATGCAGCTGAGCGAGGAGATTATACAAAATAACCGATGAAGGAGGGAGTTGGATGGCAGCCAAAAGAGGAGGACTCGGCAAGGGTCTGGGTGCCATTTTTCTGGAGAATGACACAGAAGATTCTGATTCTGCGGTCACTTTGAAGCTGTCGGACATTGAGCCGAACCGTTCCCAGCCAAGAAAGGATTTTAACGAGGAAAGCCTGCGGGAACTGGCGGATTCCATTGCCGTACACGGTGTACTGCAGCCGCTGCTGGTAAGACCTTTGCCGGAAGGCGGTTATCAGTTGGTAGCGGGAGAACGCCGCTGGAGAGCCAGCCGTATGGCGGGGCTGTTTGAGGTTCCTGTCATTATCCGTGAAATGACCGACGCGGAAATGATGCAGATTTCTATGATAGAAAACCTGCAGAGAGAAAATCTCAATCCCGTTGAAGAAGCACTGGGCTATAAAATGCTGCAGGACGAATACGGGCTGACACAGGACGAAATTGCAAAGTCTGTCGGAAAGAGCCGTCCTGTTGTGGCAAATGCAATGCGTCTGCTGAATCTGGACGATGAAGTGCTGAAGCTGCTCAGGGAAGGCAGAATTACCACCGGTCATGCGAGGGCATTGCTCGGTATCAGCAGTGCAGAGGAACAGCGCCGCATTGCCGGTATGATCGAAAAGAACGACCTGACAGTCAGGGATATTGAGCGGGTCGCCAAAAGCATGAATGCAGATAAGGAAAGCAAGCCTCCTGCTGTACATAAGCGGAGTTCCTTCTTTGATGAAGTAGAACTGGCGCTGAATGAACATCTCAGCCGTAAAGTCAGGGTTGTCAGCGGTAAGGACAGCGGCGGTATACTTCAGATAGAATTTTACAGTGAAGAAGATCTCGGAGAGTTAGCAAAGCTGTTCGGACAGTAAAAATTTTCAGCAGTTGATGATTCGTCCATGCGGGCGATGACATAAAAAGAAATTTTTCAAAGGAGAGATAAACGATGATCGACATCAAATACCTCAGAGAAAAACCTGAGGAAGTAAAGGCAAGAATCAAAAAGAGAGAAATGAACCTTGACAGTATTGTTGACGAAATTCTGGCAGTAGATGCACAGAAGCGTGAACAGATGGGCAAGGTAGAAGCAATGAAGGCGGAGCAGAACGCTGCCAGCAAGCAGATTCCGCAGATCAAGAAGGCCGGCGGTGACGCTTCCGAAATCATGGCAAAAATGAAGGAGCTGGTTGCTGAAATCAAAGAAGGCGATGCGAAAATCACTGAACTGGAAGAAAAGCAGACTTCCCTGCTGCTGTCCCTGGCGAACCTTCCCGATGAAGATGTCGCAACAGGCGGCAAGGAGCAGAACGAAGCCCTTCATTCTTTCGGCGAAAAGCCTTCCTTCTCTTTTCCGATGAAGAACCATGTAGAGCTGTGCGAGAGTCTTGGCATGATCGATTATCAGAGAGGCGCAAAGCTCGGCGGTGCAGGCAGCTGGGTTTACAGAGGCTGGGGTGCCAGAATGGAATGGGCGCTGCTCAATTTCTTCATCAATGAACACATCAAAGACGGTTTTGAATTCATTCTTCCGCCGCATATGCTGGGTTATCAGTGCGGTTATGTAGCAGGTCAGTTCCCGAAATTTACTGATGAAGTTTACTGGATCAAGAACCCCACCAGCAACGAAGAACGCTTTATGCTTCCGACTGCTGAAACAGCACTGGTAAATCTGCACAGAGATGAGATCATTCCTGTTGAGGAACTGCCGAAGAAGTATATTGCCTATACCCCGTGTTACCGCCGTGAAGCAGGCAGCTACCGCAGCGAGGAAAGAGGCATGATCAGAGGTCATCAGTTCAATAAGGTGGAAATGGTGCAGTATACGGAAGACGATAAATCCGATATTGCTTTCAAAGAACTGGTGGAGAAAGCAGAAAGACTGGTGCAGGAGTTAGGTCTGCACTATCGCCTGAGCAAACTGGCAGCGGGCGACTGCTCCTTCTCTATGGCGAGAACCTATGACATTGAAGTCTGGATCCCCAGCATGGAGATTTACAAGGAAGTCAGCTCTGCATCCAATGCCCGTGATTATCAGGCAAGAAGAGGCAATATCCGTTACAGAGGCGAGGACAAGAAGATGCACTTTGCCCACACGCTGAATGCGTCCGGTCTTGCAACAAGCCGTGTGATTCCGGCAATTGTTGAGCAGTATCAGAACGAGGACGGCTCTGTTACCGTACCTGAAGTGCTCCGTCCGTACATGGGTATTGACGTTATCACGAAATAATCCGCACCATAACAGATCCGGCAACGGGTTTTCCTTCGGGATTGCCCTGCTTGCCGGATTATCTTTTTTCCGCTGAAAACCAACAATGGAAAGTCATGACCTGACGCTTTCTGTATATCAGTTTTGCTGCTCATCAATCCGCCGCTGTTCCGGAACAGTATTATCTCTCTGTACGGTGTGGACGAAAAAATAACTATTTTTTTGGCGGATTCTTGAAAGAAAATTTACACACAGAACATATGAATAATTCTTTTAAAGAAGTATAAACATTGCCTTTGTGGTATAATGAAATACTAATAAACAGAAAAATTGAAGAAACGGAGGAGATTATAGGATGATAACCGCAGACTATAACGCAAAATTCGGAAAAGAGGGTCTTACATTCGATGATGTGCTGCTGATTCCCGGTGAATCCAGCGTACAGCCCAAGGACGTAGACGTGAGCACTCACCTGACTGCTAAGATCAAGCTGAACACTCCCTTGATGACAGCCGCTATGGATACCGTTACTGAAACCCGCATGGCAATTGCAATCGCTCGTGAAGGTGGTATTGGTATTATCCACAAGAATATGTCCATTGAACAGCAGGCAGACGCTGTTGATCGTGTAAAGCGTTCGGAAAACGGCGTTATCGTCAATCCTTTCTCACTCACACCGTCACACTATGTCTATGATGCCAACAAGCTCATGGCAAAGTACAAAATTTCCGGTGTGCCGATTTGTGAGGACGGTAAGCTGGTCGGCATTATTACCAACCGTGATCTCAGATTCATGGACGAAAGCGATTACAGCCAGAAAATCTCCTCAGTAATGACCAATCAGGATCTGATTACCGCTCCTGTCGGCACAACTCTTCAGGAAGCACAGCAGATTCTCAAAATGCACAAGATCGAAAAACTGCCGCTGGTAGATGCCAACGGTATGCTCAAGGGTCTTATTACCATCAAGGATATCGAGAAATCTGTACAGTATCCGAACAGCGCCAGAGATGAAAGCGGCCGTCTGCTTTGCGGTGCGGCGATCGGCGGAACTTCTGACGTACTGGAAAGAGTAGAAGAGCTGGTCAAGGTCGGTGTAGACGTTCTGGTGCTTGACTCCGCTCACGGTCATAACAACAACATCATCAACTCCGTTATGAGAGTCAAGAAGGCTTTTCCGGATGTGCAGTTAGTTGCAGGCAATATCGCTACTGCAGAAGCTGCAAAAGCTCTGATTGATGCAGGTGCGGACTGTGTAAAGGTCGGTATCGGACCGGGTTCTATCTGTACAACCAGAATTGTTGCCGGTATCGGTGTGCCGCAGATCACCGCTATCTATGATGCAGCGTGTGAGGCTTCCAAGCACAATATTCCTGTTATCGCAGACGGCGGCGTGAAGTATTCCGGCGATATTGTCAAGGCACTGGCAGCAGGCGGAAGCGTCGTTATGATCGGTTCACTGGTAGCAGGCTGTGAGGAATCTCCCGGCGAG
>CADCQO010000136.1 GCA_902803585.1 uncultured Ruminococcus sp. | reverse complement strand
CCTATGCTACCAACAACGAACTCGGCTTTGACTATCTGCGTGACAACATGGTTGTTTACAAGGAAAACAAAGTGCAGAGAGGTCATACATTCGCTATCGTCGATGAGGTTGACTCCATTCTCATTGATGAAGCAAGAACACCTTTGATTATTTCCGGTCAGGGCGATCAGTCCACCGACTTGTATGTCCGTGCTGATGAACTCGCCAGAACAATGAAATTCAAGCGTATTACTGAATCTGACAACAAAGTCGACAACGATGACGAGTACATAGAAGAAGGTATTGACTACATCGTAGACGAGAAAGCCAAGACCGCTACACTGACACCTGTTGGCGTAAAGAAAACAGAAGCCTTCTTTAACGTGGAAAACCTTTCTGACCCTGAAAATATGACCATTTCCCATCATATCAATCAGGCAATCAAGGCACACGGTGTTATGAGAAGGGATATCGAGTATGTTGTCAACGAAAAAGGCGAGGTTATCATCGTTGACGAGTTTACCGGCCGTCTGATGTACGGCAGACGCTATAACGAGGGTCTGCATCAGGCTATCGAAGCAAAAGAAGGTGTCAGCGTTCAGCGTGAAAGCAAGACGCTCGCTACTATTACCTTCCAGAACTTCTTCCGTCTGTACCGCAAACTGTCCGGTATGACAGGTACGGCTATGACCGAAGAAACCGAATTTTCTGAAATCTATCGTCTGGATTGTATCGAAATTCCTACCAACAAGCCGATCCAGCGTATTGACTTCCCCGATGCCATCTTCAAAACAGAACATGGCAAATATATCGCTATGATTAACGATATTATGGAGGCCAACAAGAACGGCCAGCCTGTTCTGGTCGGTACGGTATCCATTGATAAGTCCGAAGAACTTAGCGGTATGCTGAAAAAGAAGGGCATCAAGCACAACGTTCTCAACGCAAAGCTCCACGCTAAGGAAGCAGAAATCGTTGCACAGGCAGGCAAGCTCGGTGCTGTTACCATCGCTACCAACATGGCAGGACGTGGTACGGATATCAAGCTCGGCGGTAATGATGAGTTCCTCGCGAGAGCAGAAATGCGCCGTCTTGGGTTCTCTGATGAACTGATAGAAGAAGCTACCGGCTACGCTGAAACAACAGACGAGGAAATTATCTCCGCAAGGGCAAAGTACAAGGAACTGCTTGAAAAGTACCATGCTGAAACAGAAATTGAAGCCGAAAAAGTAAGAGAAGCCGGCGGATTGTTCATCATGGGTACAGAAAGACATGAATCAAGACGTATTGATAACCAGCTCAGAGGCCGTGCAGGACGTCAGGGCGACCCAGGCGCAAGCCGTTTCTACCTGTCCGCAGAGGATAACCTGCTCCGTCTGTTTGCCGGTGACAGAATATCCGCTATCATGAACAGAATGCCCGGCGATGAAGATGTACCGCTGGAAAGCAGACTTCTCTCCAGTACAATTGCCAGCGCACAGGCAAAAGTAGAAGCAAGAAACTTCGGTATCCGTAAGAGCGTACTGGAATTTGACGATGTTATGAACCGTCAGCGTGAAATTATCTACACCCAGCGCGATCAGGTACTGGACGGCGAAAACCTCCGTGAAACAATCCTCAAGATGATTCCTGATACCATTTCCGCTAAAGTAGCAGAGTATCTGCCCTTTGACGAAAAGGACGAATGGAACATTGCAGGTCTGAGAGAATCCCTCAAGGGCTGGCTGATTGCCGAAGATGACGAGGAAACCCTTGTCTATACAACCGATGATCTCGAAAGCCTTGAAAAGGATTATCTGATTCAGATGCTCACAGAGAAGGCTACAAACATTTACGAAGAAAACGAGAAGCTGATTCCCGAAGAAACCATGCGTGAGCTGGAACGCGTATATCTGCTGAAAAACGTCGACAGCTACTGGATGGAACATATTGATGCGATGGAAGAGCTGAAGCGCGGTATCCGCCTGCGTTCTTACGGACAGCACGACCCTGTTGTTGAATACAGAATCGAAGGCTTTGATATGTTTGACGACATGATCCGCTGCATTCGTGAGGATACTATCAAGATGCTTCTGGTCATTCCCAAACGTGTCGCTGAAAGACTGAAAATACAGGAAGAAATGCGTGAACTGGCAGTAAAACGTGCTGCCGGCGGACGAGCAAGAGCAGCCGCACTGGCAGCCGCCCTCAACGCGCAAAAGGCTGCACAGGACGATGCGGCAGCAGTACCGCTGATAATCAACGATGAACAGTCCAGCAGCAGCGCAACATTCTCTGTCAGCTTCACTTCTGCTGATAAAAAGAACGCACCTGCTGAACCGGAAACACCCGCTGAACCGAAAGAAACAGAAGAGCCGGTACAGCTCGAAAAGGAAACAAAGTATTCAGACGATGATGTGCAGAAGGCAGCTGCCAAGTTTATGAAGCGTGAACAGGTAGCCCAGCCGACTTCCACCAATCTGGAGGGAGATGGAACAGCTGTCAGCCGCACCGTCAAGAAAACTTCCAAAGTCGGCCGCAACGATCTCTGTCCCTGCGGCAGCGGCAAAAAATACAAAAAGTGCTGCGGCAAAAACTTATAATACCGTGTTCCTGCCTCAGACACCAGCGGGATTTCCTGCCGCCTGCGCTGAACGCAGGAAGTGCAGTCCCCTGATTCTTCACTAAAGAGAAACAGACCGAGCCGATGATGCTGAAACATCAGAAGCAAGGTCTGTTTTTGTATCATGAAACAACGGCCGCAATTCACACACATGGACTATATCCGGAACAACAGACTCATGCAGTTATCCGCCGTTCCGCTTTCCGTTTGCACAGGCCAGAAAAAATCCCGATATCTTCGTATGAAAGACATCGGGATCGTTTTTTAGTTTATACTGTCAGATTACACATTCACCGTAGCGATCGGAGAGATTGCCTTCATTTTCTGCTGTCCGAACAAAGCACCGAAATTCTTTGTCAGTTCCTCGGACGCAGCTTTCAGCAGGTTATTGTCAGAAGTCAGTTCCTTGATCTCCGCTTTGTTGGAAACAGAAACTTCAACCTTTACTTCACTGCCGTCTGCAGAAGGCTGTGAGTAGCTCAGAACAACAGAACCGTCTGTTACTTTCAGATTACCGCTGACAGAGAAATTCATGGAAGGCGTACCGGATTTGGATTTTTCGGGAACGATCGCAGAACCGCCCAGACCGCTTACTGCAAGCGTCATATTGTTGGTCAGTGTGAAATCGCCTGTTGTTCTGTTTCTGGTGAAAGCAGTAGAACCGTTCAGCAGCAGGCCTATATAGGAAACATTCATCTTTTCCTCAGCATCTGTACTTTCATTGGCCGTTGTGATGGACTGCAAAACCATTTCGCTGTTGTTGCTGTCAACAGTAGCAATCTTTATGGAGCTTTTTTTACTATGGGCAGGGTCTGCGCCGAAACAAAGAACGATTTTGAAGCCCTGATTGTCTTTATGAAGGATTATCTCCGTCTGCATCAGTTCCTGATTCTTATTGATGCAGTGTTTAAACATGAGTTCGGTGTTATTCAGTGCACCGCTGCTGTTGAGCTGGTCAATCAGCTGTGAAACATCTGCTTTTGCCAGTGCATCATCAATCATCTGATTGACGTTTGCATTGATGTTGACATTTGTTTTCACCCAGTCTTTCACATCATTGACAACTGCTGCAATGATCTCGGTGTTGTTGAAGGTATGTGTCACCACAAACGCATCTGCTGTGACATCATCAATGGTCACCTTCTCACTGCTGACATTGACATTGCCGCATTTGTCGAAATCCTCGCACAGCTTTTTGCCCAGACTTTCCAGACCAAACGGGTCATTGTCTTTCTTGAGGTTGTTGTAGATGAACTCATACACGTCCATCGCCATATCATAGTTTTCCTGACTGAGATGGAAAACATTCTCTCCCTGCGGGCCCATGAAAGAAGCCGCCGCATCCTGACGGAGATTATTCAGATCGACATAGTAATCCGCTTTCTGACCGTCTACACTGCTGTTCAGCACAAGGCGGTCGAGTGTTGCATAGCATTCCGCCGAGAAACTGGAGGGCATACCGGAAGAAAACTTTGCACCGTTGGCATTTTTCTGTGTGTCAAAAGAAGTGGAATAATAGAACTTTTTGTTTTGAGCGTCTACTGCACAGATACTCTGCTGTGTCACACCGCCGGCAGTAATGGTCGTTTTGGTAGTTTCCTGCCGGTTCTGTCCAGCTGTCAGCGCACGGACAGCATCCATACTGTTGGCGGCATTTTTTGCGGTTGTCTGATAGGAAGCAAAAACATACTTTGTGGGGTCACTCTTGATTTTGCTGAGAGAATTGGAGTTAATGATAAAACGCACGACAAAGAATGCAGCGACACTCAGCACCAGAACAGCAGCCAGCACAACCAGCCACACAATCAGCTTCTTGTGGCTCTTTTTTGCCACCACATCGGCCATTGTGTACTCCTGATAACGGGAGGTATCATTCTGAAATTCCTCTCTGTTGTCCTGAGAAAGTGCACTGAACGTCATAGGCTGTTCCTGTGACATCTTCGGTGTCTCTTCATTGCCAAGAATGGATAAATCGGGGATAAACGAGCCGCAGTTTTGACAATGGCGTACAGAATCATCGTTTTCTTTTCCACAATTCGGACAAAACATAACAACATCTCCTTCACATTAGTTGATTTGCCTTTCGGTATGGGAACACTGCCCCTGTACTTTAATGATACATAAAATTTCCGGTAATGTAAAGGGCTATTACCGAATTTTTTTCGTAAAAAAGCAGTTTTTTTCCGATTTTCGATTGACAACACAGCAGAAAAATTCTACAATTATAGTGTTGTAACAGAGAGGTGATTTGATGAATATTCTCGCTATCGGTGATGTGGTCGGCTCCATTGGCTGCCACTTTCTGCGTGAAAAACTGCCCGCACTGAAAAAAAGCGAAAAAATTGATCTGGTTGTTGCCAACGGGGAAAATTCCGCAGACGGCAACGGTATTACTCCTGCTTCCGCTGAGTTCCTGTTCAGCAGCGGAGTAGACGTTATCACCGCCGGCAATCACACCTTTCGCCGCAGGGAATGCTATGATACTTTTGACGAAAACCCGTTTCTGATACGTCCCGCCAACTTCCCCGACGGTACAACACCCGGTCGGGGCTTCACCATATTTG
>CADCQO010000135.1 GCA_902803585.1 uncultured Ruminococcus sp. | reverse complement strand
TGGTACAGGCGGCGACAACGCAGGCAGTTTCAATATTTCCACGACTTCTGCACTGGTGGCGGCGGCAGGCGGTATGAAGGTTGCCAAACACGGCAACCGTGCGGCTTCCTCCAACAGCGGTACAGCGGACTGTCTGGAGGCTCTTGGGGTAAATATTAACCAAAGTCCTGAAAAGTGCAGGGAACTGCTGAGGGAGGTTGGTATGTGCTTCCTCTTCGCACAGAAGTATCACAGCTCGATGAAGTATGTAGGTGCTATCCGCAGGGAACTGGGATTCCGCACCGTGTTCAATATTCTTGGCCCTTTGACCAATCCTGCTTCACCATCTATGCAGCTGCTGGGTGTTTATGATGAATATCTGGTAGAACCTCTGGCGCAGGTACTGACAAATCTCGGCATCAGGCGCGGTATGGTGGTCTACGGCATGGATAAGCTGGACGAAATTTCTATGAGTGCGCCGACAAAGGTCTGCGAAATCAAGGACGGCTGGCTGAAGTCCTACATCATCACGCCGGAGGATTTTGGCTTTGAACGCTGCACAAAGGACGATCTCAGGGGCGGCACACCGCAGGAAAACGCAGAAATTACCCGTGCGATTCTGAGCGGACAAAAGGGACATAAGAGAAATGCTGTACTGATGAATGCAGGTGCGGCGCTGTATATCGGCGGAAAAGCTGACAGCATGGCGGAAGGCGTAAGACTTGCGGCACAAATCATTGATACAGGAAAGGCACTGGCAACGCTGGAAAAATTCATTGCAGTCAGCAGCCGGAAAGAGGAAAGCGAATGACGATATTAGATGAGCTGGCGGAATATGCAAGAGAACGCACACGGCTGGCGAAACAGCGCCTTTCCCTGCACGACCTGAGAGAACAGGCGTTTCACCTGCCAAAGGGCGGTTTTACCTTTGAAAAGGCACTGAAAACAGAAGATATTGCTTTTATCTGCGAGTGCAAGAAAGCCTCCCCGTCCAAAGGGCTGATTGCGGCAGATTTTCCCTACCTGACAATTGCAAAGGAGTATCAATCGGCGGGAGCAGACTGTATTTCTGTCCTGACAGAACCGAAATGGTTTCTGGGCGATGACAGGTACTTGTCAGAAATTGCAGAAAATGTTTCCATACCGTGTCTGCGGAAGGATTTCACAGTAGACGAATACATGATTTATCAGGCGAAAGTGCTGGGGGCCTCAGCGGTACTGCTGATTTGTTCAATACTTGACAAACAGCAGCTGAAGGAGTATATTGCTGTTTGTGATGAACTGGGGCTGTCTGCACTGACAGAAGCACATGACGAAAAGGAAATCGTGACAGCGGCGGAAGCAGGGGCAAGAATGATTGGCGTGAATAACCGCAATCTGAAGGATTTTTCCGTTGATACCGACAACAGCCGCAGACTGCGGGAACTGGTGCCGTCCGATATTCTTTTTATCTCGGAAAGCGGCGTAAAAACGGCGGAAGACGTGCAGAAACTGCGTGAAATCGGCGCTGATGCCGTTCTGATCGGTGAAACCCTGATGCGTACAGCGGATAAAGCTGCAAAACTGCGGGAACTGAGAGGGAAAGCATGACGAAAATCAAATTGTGCGGACTGATGCGTGTCTGTGATATTGAAGCGGCAAACGCTGTCCAGCCTGATTATATCGGGTTTGTGTTTGCGCCGAAAAGTAAACGGTTCGTTTCCCGTGAGCAGGCGGCCGTACTCAAGGAACGGCTGGACTCTTCCATTCAGGCAGTCGGCGTATTTGTGAATGAGGATACTGAAAGGATAGCTGATCTGCTGAACCGTCATATTATTGACATCGCACAGCTTCACGGAACGGAAACGGCGGAGGATATCCGGAAACTGCGGACACTGACCGGCAAACCTGTTATACAGGCTTTCAGGATTGCTTCACCCGATGACATTGTGAAAGCGCAGCAAAGCATTGCCGACTATGTATTGCTTGACGCGGGTGCAGGGGACGGAATCGTATTTGACTGGAATTTGCTGAAAGGTATCAGCAGACCGTATTTTTTAGCGGGCGGTCTGAATGCGGAGAATGTCGGGGCGGCTGTCAGGAAATTACAGCCCTTTGCGGCAGATGTCAGCTCCGGCATTGAAACGGACGGCAGGAAAGATATTGATAAAATGGCGGCGTTTGCTGCCGCAGTAAGAAAGGAAGAGCAGGAATGACGAATCAGAAAGGACGTTTCGGCGTTCACGGGGGACAGTATATCCCCGAAACATTGATGAACGCCGTCATTGAACTGGAAAAGGCATATGACTATTACAAGAATGACGAGGAATTCAATCAGGAACTGCAGCAGCTTTTCAACGATTATGCAGGCAGACCTTCAAGACTGTATTATGCAGAGAAGATGACAAAGGCACTCGGCGGGGCGAAAATCTACCTCAAGCGTGAGGATCTGAACCATACCGGCGCACACAAAATCAATAATGTTTTAGGACAGGCGCTTCTGGCGAAAAAGATGGGTAAAACAAGGCTGATTGCCGAAACGGGTGCAGGCCAGCACGGTGTTGCGACAGCGACAGCCGCCGCCCTCATGGGAATGGAATGTGTTGTATTCATGGGCGAAGAGGACACAAAGCGGCAGGCTCTGAACGTCTACCGCATGAAGCTGTTGGGGGCTGATGTGGTACCCGTCAAAACCGGTACAGCCACCCTGAAAGATGCTGTATCCGAAGCTATGCGTGAGTGGACTTCCCGTATTTCTGACACACATTATTGTCTTGGTTCTGTTATGGGGCCGCACCCTTTCCCGACCATCGTGCGTGATTTCCAGTCGGTCATTTCTAAGGAAATCAAGGAGCAGATGCTGGCAAAGGAAGGCAGACTGCCTGATGCGGTCATCGCCTGTGTGGGCGGCGGCTCCAATGCCATCGGCAGTTTCTACCACTTCATACAGGACAGCAGTGTCAGACTGATCGGCTGTGAAGCGGCAGGAAGGGGTATTGATACCTTTGAAACAGCCGCTACCATCGCCACCGGCAAGCTGGGTATTTTTCACGGCATGAAATCCTATTTCTGTCAGGACGAATTCGGACAGATCGCACCCGTTTACTCAATTTCTGCGGGTCTTGACTACCCCGGTGTGGGACCCGAACACGCCTATCTGCATGATATCGGCAGAGCGGAATATGTGGCGATTACAGATGATGAAGCTGTGAATGCGTTCGAGTACCTTTCAAAAACAGAAGGCATCATTCCCGCTATTGAGTCGGCCCATGCAGTTGCTTATGCAGTAAAGGCGGCGCCGGCGATGGACAGGGATAAAATC
The DNA here is from genome assembly GCA_902803585.1 of uncultured Ruminococcus sp. GTDB lineage: Bacteria > Bacillota > Clostridia > Oscillospirales > Acutalibacteraceae > UBA1213. The sequence continues at coordinate 2,098 of CADCQO010000135.1, read as the reverse complement.
ATCGTGGTGACAATATCCGGCAGAGGCGATAAGGACTGTGCGGCAATTGCCCGTTATAGAGGAGTGGAAATTTATGAGTAATATACAGAATGCGTTTAAGAACGGTAAAGCGTTTATTCCCTTCATTACCTGCGGCGATCCCGATCTTGACACAACAGCCGCTGCTGTCAGAGCCGCCGTTGAAAATGGTGCCGACCTGATTGAGCTTGGCATTCCTTTTTCTGACCCTACCGCAGAAGGCCCTGTTATTCAGGCGGCGAATATCAGAGCGCTGAGCGGCGGCGTGAATACTGAAAAAATCTTTGCGTTTGTGCGTGAACTCAGGAAAGATGTCAAAGTGCCGCTGGTATTCATGACATACGCCAATGTCGTGTACTCCTACAATGCCGAAAAATTTATTGCAGCCTGCCGGGAGATCGGCATTGACGGACTCGTTATTCCCGACATTCCCTTTGAAGAGAAAGAAGAATTTCTTCCGCTGTGCCGGAAATACGGCGTTGATCTGATTTCCTTTATTGCGCCTACCTCCGAAAACCGTATTGCGATGATTGCAAAGGAAGCGGAAGGTTTCCTGTATGTTGTTTCCAGTCTTGGTGTCACGGGAACAAGAAGCGAAATCACGACAGATCTTGAGTCCATCATGCGTATTATCCGTGCAAACACCGATATTCCCTGTGCTGTGGGTTTCGGCATTTCTACTCCTGAACAGGCTGAACGCATGGCGGCTGTTTCAGACGGCGCAATTGTGGGTTCCGCCATCATCAAACTGTTAGCGCAGTACGGCACACAGGCTCCCTCACACATTGGTGAGTACGTCCGCACCATGAAACAGGCAGTCAGAAACTGAAAATGGAAGGCAGAAGTCGGTTTCCGTTCAGGCGGCAAATAAAAAACTGCGGTTTCCGGCTTCTTTTCCGTCTGTACTTTTATTCCGTCTTTCGGGACGGAATATTTTTTTCAGCAGTATTGCTTTTTTCTTAAAGATAGCATACAATCAAGTCAGAACGTATGCGACAGGGAGGAAAACTAATCGTGAAAATTGTGATTACAGATGCACAGACAGTTGTAGATGAGCTGGTTACGACAGATATTCTGAATGAATTCGGTGAGATTGTTTCCTACGGACTTTTGCCGTATGAAGAAGTGGCGGAAGCGGCGGCAGATGCAGATATGATTATCTGCAACAAAACCGTACTCGATGCCCACAGTCTGCGTCTGGCAAAAAAACTGCGGTATATCGGATTGTTTGCGACAGGTTACAACAATATTGATATTCCCTATTGTCAGGCACATAACATAACGGTATGCAATGCAGGCTCCTATTCCACCAACGCCGTAGCACAGCACACCTTTGCTCTCATACTGGCACACTACAACAAGGTGTCGCAGTATAACGGCTATGTGCAGGAGGGATACTGGAAGCGCAGTCCCACTTTTTCGCCGTTTGTCTATCCGCTCAATGAACTGGCAGGAAAAACTATCGGCATCGTGGGTCTGGGAACGATCGGAAAGGCAGTAGCGAGGATTGCACTGGCGTTTGACATGAATGTTCTGGCGTACAGCCGCAGTCCCAAAAATGTGGAAGGTGTCAGACAGACAACCCTGCAGGAACTGCTGGCGGAGAGCGATATTGTAACAGTGCATTGTCCTCTGAACGAGGATTCTGCGGATATGTTCAGCCGGAACAGTTTTGCACAGATGAAGCAGGGCGCTTTGTTCGTCAACACGGCAAGAGGCGGCGTGATGGTCGAGAAAGACCTGAAGGAAGCACTGGAAAGCGGTCATCTGGGCGGGGCGTGTATTGATACCCTGCGTGTAGAACCGATGGAAGAGGACTGTATTCTGATGCAGACAAAGAACTGCATCATCACTCCGCATATCGCATGGGCTCCCGTAGAAACCCGTCAGCGTTTAATGGGTATCGTTGCTGAAAATATCCGTCAGTTCCTCAGCGGTACGCCTGTCCACGTTGTCAGCTGAACAAAAAAACATCATATTGTCATGAAGGGGACTTTTAACAGTTAAGACGATATTATAAAAAGTTATAAAAATATGTTGACTTTTATAAGTTGTATATTATAATAGTATACTGTATTTA
>CADCQO010000134.1 GCA_902803585.1 uncultured Ruminococcus sp. | reverse complement strand
GGCAACTATAACGACATTACCGCCCGTTTCTATACGGATATCGGAATGTTTACCTGCGATGAAAAATTCGGTGAAGATGCGACCTCACTTTTCAATGTTATTACAGGCTATTCCGCACCGCCGGTTTATCAGAAGATGAAGGTAGCACCGAGAGGACTGCGTACTTTCTTTGCAGAGATGATTGAAAATGAAACGGACAATGCACTGGCAGGACTGCCTTCCGGTATTACCGCAAAGGTCAATTCTTTGGTAGACCCCCAGATTATCCGCTTGTTGTACAGAGCTTCTCAGGCGGGCGTAAAAATTACGCTGATTGTCAGAGGAATCTGCTGTCTGGTGCCGGGAGTAAAGGGCATCAGCGAAAATATACAGGTAAGAAGCATTGTTGGTCAGCTGTTGGAACACAGCCGGATTTTCATTTTCGAGAACGGAGGCAGCCGTAAAATTTATATGGGCTCGGCGGACTGGATGCAGAGAAATCTGGATAAGCGTGTAGAGCTTGTTTTCCCGATAGAAGACCCCGAATTGGCGGAACGTTCTCTGGGTATCATGAATCGTATGCTGAAAGACGTTCTGAATACCCGTATCCAGAAATCGGATACAAGCTATGAATTACTTGACCGCAGAGGGAAAAAGGTGCATAATTGTCAGCAGGAGTTTTATCAGGAAGCCGGTAAAGCTCTTTCCGCCAAAAAAAGTACGGTTCAGGAGGAACGGCGTTTTGTTCCGCTGACAGGGGAAAATACCAGACTGCCGATCATACCGCCCGAAGACAATGCCTGAGCGGTGACAGGATTCGTGCAGGATTCTTCTGCTATCTGAAGTAAAATTATTTTGTCAGCCAACAAAAATCAATATAAACAGCAAAGGAGTGTATTTTTTATGAAAAGAGTAGGTATCCTTACCAGCGGCGGAGATTGTCAGGGTCTGAACTCAGCCATCAGAGGTATTGCGAAAGGTTTGTACGAGTATTATGGCAAGAAGGTAGAAATTTACGGTATCATTGACGGCTATCGCGGACTGATTAACGGCGAATACCGTCTGATGAAGCCGGAAGATTTTTCAGGTATCCTGACAAGAGGCGGAACGATTCTGGGAACGTCCCGTCAGCCGTTCAAACTGATGCGTGTGGTTGATGACGTGACAAGCGTTGATAAAGTAGCAGAGATGAAGAAGCACTATGCAGAGATGAAGCTGGATTGTCTGGCAATTCTCGGCGGCAACGGTACGCACAAGACCGCTAATCTGCTTTTTGAAGAAGGTCTGAATGTTGTTACCCTGCCGAAAACCATTGATAATGATATCTGGGGCACAGACGTTACCTTTGGTTTCCAGAGTGCGGTAGACATTGCGACTAATGTTATCGACTGCATTCATACAACAGCAACGTCACACGGCCGTGTCTTTATTGTAGAATGTATGGGGCATAAAGCGGGCTGGCTGACACTCCATGCAGGTATTGCAGGCGGTGCAGACGTTATTCTGATTCCGGAGATTCCCTACGATATCAACAAAGTAATCGACTGCATCAAATCCCGTACCAAGACCGGTAAGACCTTCTCTATTCTGGCAGTGGCAGAGGGCGCTGTTTCAAAGGAAATTGCTGCTATGCCGAAGAAGGAACGCAAGGAAGCGATGGCAAGCCTGATGTATCCGTCCATTTCGTATAAAATCGCTCATGAGATCGAGCAGGCAACAGGTCAGGAAACAAGAGTTACCGTTCCGGGACATTTCCAGAGAGGCGGCAGTCCGAATGCGTATGACCGTTTCATTACAACGCAGTTTGGCGCAGCGGCAGCAAAATACATTATCAAGGAAAAATATGGCTTCATGACAGGCATGGTCAACGGCAAGGTTGTACCTGTACCGCTTAGTGAAGTAGCAGGCAAGCTGAAGGAAGTACCCACAAACTGCAAGACCATTAAGGCGGCGAAAGATATCGGTATCAGCTTTGGCGATTAACAGTTATCAGGTGACTAATGTCTGCGTCAGGATAAAAGGAGGAATTTTTTATGGCAGAAACCAACAGCGTCAGAAACGAGTTGGTGATGAAAGAAAGAAAAAGATGGGGCTTTTTTGGTATCCCGTGGACATTTACCAAATACAGTTTGTGGACGAAAAAGCTGGTTATTGAGCAGGGATTTTTTCGTACAGTTGAAAGCGAAGTACTGCTTTACCGAGTCATAGACATTACCTATTCCAGAGGACTTTTCCAGAAACTGTTCGGAATGGGAACGATCACCGTTTACGCAAAAGATAAAACCAATCCTGTTGTTGTCATCAAAAACATCAAGCATTCCCGTGACTTCAAGGAAGCAATTTCTGAGGGAGTGGAAAAAGAGCGTATCCGTATGGGTGTGCGCTCCAACGAGTTTGTTGATGTAGGCACTCCCGATTTTGAGGACTACGGCGGAGAATAAGACAGTCGAAAAGTGCCGTCGGGCTTCCTGATTTGATAATCGTCCGAAGTCCGGCAGGAATGCTCTGTATCGTCAGATTTCGGACACAGAAACAGACCGGACAAATGATTGTGTTGTCAATCAAAAGTCCGGTCTGATTTTTTGCCGTCAGCTATGAATCATTTTGTAACGGTGATGCGGCAGACAGCAATCTTGTCGTTATAACTATAAATGAGCAAATTTGAAAAATGC
>CADCQO010000133.1 GCA_902803585.1 uncultured Ruminococcus sp. | reverse complement strand
TTGGTAATGCCAATGGTGACAACCTCATATTTATCACGGGGAATCATACTGATAACATAAGATGCCGACACCCTTGAAACTTCATGCTCTGAGGACTTTCCGCCGAAAATTACGGCGACTCTTTTCTTCATCATACATAAACCTCCCGACAAAACACTTTCCCTATATATATTTGTTGTTACAACAACTTATCATAACACAAATTGCGGCATTGTGCAATTATTATTTCTGCATCAACGCCGTATTATAGGGTAGAACGTAATGCAAATGCCTGAGAGCTTTTGTGCAAAATGCCGAAAGTCGTTTGTTTGCCGTATTATACAAGAAAAACACTTGATTTTTGTGGAAGAGTATGATAGACTAAAGAAAATGTTACAAGATTGACACCAAATCAATCCAAGCGTTAAAGTTTTGTTAACGCAGATTTCTGTTTGTAATTTGATGTACCAAAAACCTCCGGGCCTGTCCGGAAAGTAATTGAAAGGAGTTTTTCAGGAATGACGAAAAGACTGATGAAGAAATCTTTGGCTGTGGTGCTTACGGCAATGATTGCTGTATGTATGATGATTACCGGAGCACCAGTCGCAGAAGCAGAGAGCGCTACGAATGTCGGACTTGCCGCTCACTGCCTTAAAGCCTACCGTGAGAACTGGATTTATGTGTGGGGCGGTACTACCTATGGATATGTTGACTGCTCCGGTCTGATCGCTACTTACTATGGTGTCGGCGGCAACCGTTTTGATATGCTTTCCTCCTGTCAGGCAGAGGGCCGTTCATGGGGCTACGTCAGCAACGGCGTTCCGAATATTCACGGTCTGGGTCTGCACTCCCCCGGTCATGTCGGCGTATATGTCGGCTCCGGTATGGCGGCTGATGCCAGAGATGTAGGAATTGATATGTGCTACCAGAATGTCTACTCCAGACCCTGGGTGGAATGGTTCATGATCTCCGGCGTTTCTTACCCCTATCAGGGCTGGGTGCTTCTTGACGGTGAGTCCTTCTACTATGAGGACGGTGAATACCTCGTCAGCACTTCCAGAACACTGGACGGCGTAACTTATACCTTCGATGCAGGCGGCGCTTCCAATATCGCACCTCCCTCCAGCGCTTACCTCGCTACAGACTATTCTACCGCATATTCCGGCGGCTACAACTACAACTACAACTATTACTACGATGACGATGATGATGACGATGACGACGATGATGATGACTACTATGCAGAACAGTCACGTCTGGAGCAGGAAAGACTTGAGCGTGAGGCTGAACAGGCACGTTTAGCGGAGGAGGCCAGAAAGAAGGCAGAGGAAGAAGCCAAGAGAAAGGCAGAAGAGGAAGCCAGAAAGAAGGCAGAGGAAGAAGCTAAGAAGAAGGCTGAGGAAGAAGCTAAGAAGAAGGCAGAAGAGGAAGCCAGAAAGAAGGCAGAGGAAGAAAAGAAGAAGAAGGCTGAAGAAGAAGCCAAGAGAAAAGCTGCAGAAGAAAAGAAACGTCAGGAAGAAGAAAAGAAGCGTCAGGATAACCTCGTGATCGCACAGTATGACTACGAAGATAATGACGAGAGCAAGACCGTTACCGCTGTCCAGACAAGACTGTATGAACTGGGCTACCTGCCCAAGAAGGCAACAGGCTATTACGGTGAAGAAACCGTTAACGCCGTGATGGCTTTCCAGAGCAAAAACCAGCTCGATGTAACGGGTATTGTTACCGCCCTGACTTATAGAACACTGAAGGCCGATAACGCTGTGCCGGATTTCAGCCTGCTGAACATGGGCTCCGTTGATGACGGTGCTTCTATGCCGGTAACAGCCCTGCAGGAAAGACTGACTGACCTGAAATATTACTATGACGATGTAACAGGCTACTACGGTGATCTGACTGCCGCCGCTGTCAGACAGTTCCAGAAGAACAACAAGATCGAGGCAACCGGTACTGCTGATGCTGATACACAGTTACATATTTTCAGCAGCAAGGCAAAGGCGAACCCCAACGCTGACGGCGTTACTTACGGCGATATGAATTCTCTGGTGCTGAATATGCAGAAGCGCCTGATCGAACTCAGATATTTTTCCGGCGTGGCAGATGACAAGTTTGATGATGCAGTCCTTGAGGCTGTTCACGCTTACCAGAAGTCTGCCGGTCTGAAAGAAACCGACCGCCTGACCGCAAAACAGCTCGAAGTTCTCCACTCTGAGCAGGCTGTCAAGTCCCCTGATTTTGATACTCTCCGCTATGGCTTCTCCGGCAGTGACGTGGCACAGCTCCAGTCCAGACTGGCAGCCCTGAAATACTACGACGGCAAGACTTCCGGTACTTACAGCAAGGCGGTTGTTTCCGCTGTCGAAAGCTTCCAGAAGGACTTCAAACTGGAAGTAACAGGTGTCGCTGACAAGGCTACACAGGACGCTATCCAGAAGGAAGCACAGAGAGAAAGCACTCACGCAGGTGAACAGCTCATTCTCAAGACAACCACTGTCGGCGATAATGCACTCGCAGGCGTGGCAGATGTCAAGACGCCTGAAGTTGTGATTACTGACAGCGAGCAGGGCGAATTCACCAGAGCACTGATGATTCTTGCAGTGGTTGCGGCTGTATCCCTCCTGTTTGCAGGTGTATTTGTTGTGATTCTCAAGAGCAAGAAAAAGACTTCCAAGAAGTCCGCTAAATAATCCGTTCCCCTCAAAGCACATCGGGTTTTCCGGTGTGCTTTTTTCTGCCCTGTTCCCGTCCGGAAATGCATGACAGAAATGAGAACGAAAAAAATTCCCTTAACTTTGTGATAATTCGACCTTTAGGAGTCGAATTTTGTTGTTTTCGGAGGGATAAGTGAAAGGACTGTTTCAGCGTCACGGAAAGATGAGAGGCACACGGGCTTTGTCAGCTGTGTGCAGGAGCAGTCGATGAACTGTCAAACGGCAAAAGTCAGAATAAAAAAAGAAACAGCGCAGATTGCAGCGCAGAATCACCAGAAAATAAAAATAAGGAAGGAGTATGTTGCCGGAAAACACGCAATATGATAAAGACTGAAAAACAGCTTCTGAAAGCAACCCTCAGCAGGAACAGGGAATGAAGCATCAAAGTTGTTCGATGACCTTTTATCAGTTTTCGGTAACGGCTGTCATTATGGCACGAATGAGAAAAACAGGACTGGACTATTACCCGATGGACGTTTCTTTCTGGGACGACTATAAAATTATGGATCTTCTGAACGAGTACGGCCCTATAGGAGTATCTGTCTATCAGGTGATTGTGTCACAGGTATACAGGAACGGCTACTATCTGGAAATCCCGATAGAGAAACTGGCAGTCAGCATTATGCGTATTCTCGGCACCCGCTGGATTGCCAACAGGGAGCGTGTCATTGAAATTATCAGATTCTGCGGAACGGCTGAACTGCTGGACAAAGACCTGATGGAACAGTCGGTGTTCACGTCTGTGGGCATTCAGCGCCGTTACGCCGAAGTTGCCGCCAGACGGAAAACAAACCGTGAAAATTATTGGCTTTTAAAGGAAGAAGCTGAACCCGACGAGCCTTTACAGGAAACAGAAGAAGTGCCGGACAATGACATTCCCGCAGAAGAAAAGCCCGTTTCTGTTGCCGAAAAGCACGTTTCTGTTGCAGAAAAGCCCGTTTCTGTTACAAAAATCCCACAAAAGAAAAGTAAAGAAAAGAAAAAGAAACAAAAGGAAAGTAAAGTAGGTGTGTACTGTCTGCCAACAAAAACAGGGGAATTCTGGGTGACGCAGGAACTGTATGACGACCTTACACACACGTACTCATCACTGAATGTGATGAAATCTATCGAAAAGCTGGGGTACTATCTTCTGTCACACCCTGAAAAACAGCGGTGCAGGGAAGCGACAGAGGCATATCTGCGTATGTGGCTGTCTGATGACGACGAAAGGAGAGCGCTTTCCAGACCGAAAGACGATGGCTATGCAGGCACTTACAACATCGAGGAGTATGAATCGGAGAGCGTCATCGACTACGAGGACGGCATATGGGGCGACGAACAGCCTGTTTTTTGACGGGAGGAAGGTGAATTTTCGGTTCGGAAGGGTGCATACGGACACTCTGCACTAATCCGATACCGAGATACAGACAGGCGGCGGACGTTCCCCCTGCACTGAAAAAGGGCAGTGTCACGCCGATAACCGGCAGAAGTCCCAGCACCATGCCCAAGTTGATGAAAGCCTGACTGCCTGCCAGCGCAAAAAAACCGATGCAGATGCTTTTTCCGAGCGGGTTGTCGGCACGGACGGCAATGTGCAGTACCCTGTACAGCAACAGCAGAAACAGCAGGAGAATGGCTGTACAGCCCACAAAGCCCGTTTCTTCACCCGCCGTCGTGAAAATGAAATCGTTCTCCTGATAGGGGACAATGCCCTCACCGGTTCTCGTACCGCTGAACAGACCCTTTCCCCAGATACCGCCCGATGCGATGGAGATTTTTCCCTGATACTGCTGCCAGCCGAAGGTTTTGAGTGCGCTGTCGTCAGCACTGAACAGGACGAGCAGGCGGTTTTTCTGGTCGTGATTGAGGACGCTGAACCATAGCAGGGGAACAGCGGCAAGTGCGGTGACCAGAAGTATGATGAAGTAACGGAGCTGTACGCCCGCCGCAAAGGACATGATGAGGAACATCAGCGCAAACACCAGCGCCGCGCCGTCATCGCCTTGTAAATGTATCAGACCGACTGGTACGGCGGCATGAAGAGTCAGTGTCACGACACCCAGAAACGTGTGGAGGCGTTCTTCCTCGTCCAGATAGGCGATATGTCGGGAGAAGGTGAGGATAAAACAGATTTTTGTCAGTTCAGAGGGCTGAAAGGTCACTCCGAAGGGAAGGCGTATCCAGCCGACATCGTCTGTTCCCGTGATGCGGATACCGATAAAAAACACCGCCGCCGTCAGCAGAAGGGCAAAACCGCCGGTTTCCTTCCAGTGGTCCGCCAGAAAATGATAGTCTGTCAGCGAGAGCAGGACAGCCGCCGTATAGCCCAGTACAGCGGCGATCATCTGTGTCTGGAGGAAGTTTGTACCGCCGTTGCGCTGTTGGCTTGCAATCAGGATAAATCCGCTGACAGATGCGGCAAGCGTCAGTATCCACAGCCATTTGTCGGTTTTCCTGAAATAGTCTGCTGTCGAGTTCCATAGTGTCTTTATCATCGGTCATTCCCTCGTATTCATTCATCGTTCCGTCCGGATATGGGGCGGGATTTTCCGGTTTCCGCCTTCTATCTGATTATATCAGCCGGCAGGGTGGGATTTTGGCGGAAAAAAATGTTTGACAAAGTAAAACAGACGTGATATGATGAAAGTGTCATAAGACAACTGCGTTGAAAAGGAACAGACTGTCGGAAAAATACAGTCAGAGAATGGCGGCCGCCGGCTGTGAACCGCCTGTGTATGCGATGGTTCTGTACCGCCTTGGAGCAGTACAGCGAACGGAATGCTTTCCCAAAGCTGTAACGTAGATCTGCGTTAAGGACGTAATGAGTGACGGTCTTTGTGCCGTTGAAACAGGGTGGAACCGTGGAGCATTCCTGCCCCGCCCCTGAGCTGTACCCGCTTGCAGCTTTGGGACGGGGCAGTTATTTTTTCAGCCAAAGCAAAAACATGAACAGGAGGAAAAAATCATGGTCAATATCACATTGAAGGACGGCGTTGTAAAACAGGTGGAAGCCGGTACAAGCGTTGCAGACCTCGCAAAAAGTCTGGGCGCTGGACTGTACAAGGCGGCTTGTGCGGCAAAGGTGGACGGTGCAGTATGCGATCTCCGCACTCCCCTCGAAAAGGATTGTCAGGTCGAAATCCTGACTTTTGACGAAACAGACGGCAAAAAGGCTTTCTGGCATACAACTTCTCATGTACTGGCACAGGCTGTCAAAAGATTGTTCCCGAATGCGAAATTCGCAATAGGCCCCGCCATCGACAGCGGTTTCTATTATGATTTTGATGTCGAGAAATCTTTCTCGCCCGAAGATCTGGAGAAAATCACCGCCGAGATGAAGAAAATCGTCAAAGAGGGCTTTGAAGTCAAGCGTTTCCTTCTGCCGCCCGATGAAGCTGTTAAACTGTTGGAGGACATGGACGAGCCGTACAAGGTGGAGCTTTGCAAGGAGCATACCGGCAAGGGCGAGCCGATCAGCTTCTATCAGCAGGGAGAATTCACGGATTTGTGTGCAGGCCCTCATCTGATGAGCGTCAGCGGTATCAAAGCCATCAAGCTCACCGCCTGTACGGGAGCCTACTGGCGCGGCGATGCGAAGAACAGACAGCTCTGCCGTGTGTATGGCGTATCGTTCCCGAAAGCGTCTATGCTGGAGGAACATCTGAAAATGCTGGAAGAAGCAAAACTGCGTGACCACAACAAAATCGGCAGAGAGCTGGAATACTTCACAACGGTAGATTATGTCGGACAGGGTCTGCCGGTACTTCTGCCGAAGGGCGCAAGAGTCGTACAGCTGCTCCAGAGATGGGTAGAGGACGTTGAACAGGCAAAGGGCTGTCAGCTTACCAAAACACCGCTTTTTGCAAAACGGGAGCTGTATAAAATTTCCGGTCACTGGGATCATTATCTGGACGGTATGTTTGTCATGGGCGACCCCCACGATGAAACAAAAGAGTGTTTTGCCCTGCGTCCGATGACCTGCCCGTTCCAGTATCAGGTTTATCTGAATAAACAGCGTTCCTACCGTGACCTGCCGATGCGTCTGACGGAAACTTCCACGCTTTTCAGAAATGAAGCGTCCGGCGAAATGCACGGTCTGATTCGTGTCAGACAGTTCACCATCTCAGAGGGTCACTATATTCTGCGCCCCGACCAGTTAGAGCAGGAATTCAGAGGCTGTCTGGAATTGGCAAAGTATTTTCTTGATACGGTAGGTCTGCTGGAGGACTGTTCTTTCCGTTTCTCACAGTGGGACCCCAAAAACCCCGACAACAAGTATGAAGGCACCGCCGAACAGTGGGAAGAGGCACAGTCCGTCATGAAGAAGATTCTCGACAATATCGGTCTGAAATACGAGGTCGGCATTGACGAAGCCGCTTTCTACGGCCCGAAACTCGACATTCAGTACAAGAATGTTTTCGGCAAGGAGGACACCATCGTCACGATTCAGATAGATATGCTTCTTGCGGAAAAGTTCGGTATGTACTACATCGACTCTGACGGACAGAAGAAACTCCCGTACATTATCCACCGCACATCACTGGGCTGTTTCGAGCGTACACTGGCGTATATGCTGGAGCATTTTGCAGGCGCTCTGCCCCTGTGGTTAAGCCCTGAACAGGTTCGTATCCTGCCCATCAGCGAAAACCTCGCAGACAAGGCGAAGGAAGTCGAGGCACAGCTCACGGCGGCAGGTATCCGCACAACGGTTGATCTCAGAAGCGAAAAAATCGGTTACAAGATTCGCGAGGCACAGCTTGAGAAAGTGCCGTATATGCTTGTCATCGGACAGAAAGAAGCAGAAAACGGCACTGTTTCCGTCCGTTCCCGCAAGCAGGCTGACATGGGTGCAATGCCCCTTGACGATTTCCTGACGCTTGCTCTCAAAGAAATCGCGTCAAAAGCAAAATAATTCCTACAGAAACTCTTTCAGAATCGGACTTGCTTCACAGTGAGTCCGATTTTCACTTCAACCGCCGGTAGAAAACAGAAAGGAAGGTTGACGGATTCAAGCGGACGTTGATGCAGTCTATCAAGAATTGCTTGTCTTGCCGGAACAGCAGATGTATAATGATAGCAGAGGTGCGGCGGATACCCGAACGCCGTATACCACATTCAGAGGAGGCTGAAAAATGATGCTGAAACGTCCCATATTCCGCAAAGCCACATCAGCGGTTCTGTCTGCCCTGCTGGTGTGTGCCGTCCTGCCACTGCCGCCTGTACAGGCTGTTGCGGAGGATACACTGACTGTGCGGGAGGTCAGCGCCTGCCTGTACAACATGGAACACTCCAAAAAACTTTCCTGTCTGTTCAGCACGGAACTGCCCGATGTGCCGTTCATTGATCCGGTGACTTATCTGAACTGCCTGTACATGGACGATGTGTGCAGTATGACAAAAAATGCAGACGGCACCTATACCGTTTCCAACACCGCCGGTTCTTGTGTCATTGACCCCACAAAGGACACTATTCACTTCGATTCGTTTGAACAGTTCCAGAAAAAGACCGCCTATCAGGACGGTGCACTGCATTCCTTTGACCGCTGTCAGATAGTGGATATGACGATAGAAGGTGAATCACGTCCCACAGAATTCGATCTCGGCGCCTATCATATTGATATTGTGGAGAAGGACGGCAAGGTTTATGTGCCTCTTCCGACCATGTCCACCTGTTTCACCGCCCTGTACAATGCGGCTGAGTATGTCGGCGGGACAATCTATTTTTTCCACAACGGCGACAGTCCTTTCTACAGCCGCCGTCCCTGTTACGAAAATCTCCGGAGAGAACACGCTGTGACGGAATACGCCTACAATGAGCTGTGCTTCGTCATGGACTGTTTCTATGGTGCGCCGCCCAAGGGAGCCGCCGCCGCTGAGGTCAGGGAAAAGGGCTTTGACACCGTTCTCGGCACGTTCAGTGAGGAAACCCGTCAGGCAAAGCAACTCCTGCACTCCGACAATATGCTTGACTTTCTCATGGGCATGGCGGCACTGTATAACGCCTTTGATGACGGCGGACATACCAATTTCACGCTCGATATCAACAGCGTGGCTTCTGCTTACGGTGATACCGCTGTCGGAAAGGCGCTGAATGAGGTCAGAAGCAATCCCGCCAACTACCCGCAGTACACGGCGGCGCTGAATGCTGTACAGACTTATTCACAGCAGATCAGACCTTACAGCACGATGATGTCGGTGCGCAGTGAAGCCTATCTGAGCTATGATGTTGTGATGGAATGGGGCGATATACAGTTACTGCAGAAGGACGACATGGCGGTGTTCGTTTTCAACAAGTTCTATCCGAATGTCGCTGTACCCGTCAAAGAAGCGCTGGACTATGCCGCTGAAAACGGTGTCAGGAAATTCGTCTTTGACCTGACCTGCAACACGGGCGGCAGTATATATGTCGGTGCTTATCTTGTCCAGCTCATGGATATCAAAAATACCCACAGCAGTTCCGGCGTTCTGCGTATCAGAAATACCCAGTCGGGCAACGTCTGCCTGTATACCGGACAGTTTGACATGAACCTTGACGGCGTGTATGACAAAAAGGACGATGAAACGGTCTATGATTTCGATTTTGCCGTCCTGACCTCTCATCTGTCGTATTCCGCCGGCAATCATATGCCGTGTGAGGCGTATGCAAGAGGGATTCCGGTGTTTGGTGAAACAAGCGGCGGCGGTACTTGTGTAGTGTACCAGTTTGTACTGCCGAACGGCGGTTTTTTCACTGCGTCCTGTCCGCTTATGACGGTCAACAGCAAAAACGAACCGATGGACAGCGGTGCACCCCTCGCCTATGACATGATTACCAGTGCTGACAGCCCCGATTATCATGAACTGTATGATTTCGACCATCTCAACCAGCTCATCACGGATTATTACAGCGGTACGATACAGCCCGCACCGCCCAAAAAACGCACCGACCAGTCCGCTTCTGCACAGAATATCTGGTGGATTGCGGGCATTGCGGGCGCAGCTGCGGTAATCGGAGTTTGTGTGGCTGTCGGTGTCGTGATGATGAAGCGCAGAAAGAAAAAGCAGTCCTGAAGCGTGTGACGTTTCCGGAAAAACCGCATAACAGCAGAAAAGACCGAACCAATGATGAAACATCAGAGGTTCGGTCTGTTTTTTCGGGGAAACGCATGATGTAAGATTTTCAGGTCAGACGGGGGATTATGAGTAGGAGAAGTCCACAACGGGGATAAGGTTCTGATATTCGTAACTGCGGTAGTTGTATTCGGGACGCATACCGTACCAGTAATGGTAAACCGTGCCGTCATAACCGAGATTGTTGTTTTCAACCTGTGCGTCAAAGACATAATGCTCTCCGCCGATGACAACATCTGTCCAGTAGTGACCGTCTTTTCCGCCCGCTCTCATGCCGACAAGACCTTCGACACAGTTTGCTTCCAGTCCGATGCGTCTGAAAAGAACGGTCAGGGCGGCGGAGAAGTTTTCGCACGTTCCGACATGATTTTTCAGGAGCGGATAGGCAGATGTCACAATCCAGTAGCCGCTGGAATAATTGTAACTGCCCGGAAGAGAAACCGGAATATAGCCGTAGCCGTAGGTGGAATTCTGTGAAAGATAGTCGTAAACAGCCCGTACCTTCTGGGCGGTGGTCATGTTATTGCGGATAATGCCCGAAAGAATGCTGTCAACTAAGTTATCAAGCTCTGCACAGTTGGTTCTGACGGGGTGGAGTTCTGCCTGATTCACAATGCTGTCGGTGGTGTCGGCATTCGGGAAAGAGGAAAAGCTCTTGTCGCCGTAGACGATGACAGCGACCTTTGTATACTGACCGCCGGCACTTTTTACGGTGATATCCGCTGTACCGGTGCCGACTGCCCGCACAAGACCGCCGGCATCGACGGAAGCGACATTTTTATCACTGGACACATAGGTGCCGGAAGAAGTGATGCGGTAGGTACTGCCGATATCCAGAACAGCCAGACCGCTGTAGGGGACGTTGGTGTATGTCACGACAGGCGGTGCAACAGTTACCTTGCAGGACGCTGTCAGACCGTTGAAAAGTCTGACGGAAACGGTGGCAGTGCCGTACTGAAGCGCACGGATATGGCCCGTACTGTCGCAGGAAACAACATTTTTGTTGCTGGTGGTGAAAGTCTGATGATACGAAGTACAGCCGCTGGGGAAAACACATCTGAGCTGTTCGGTTTCTCCGATATCAAGCGTTAAACTGCTGTAATTGAGGGAGAAGGTTTTGGGCGCATTCATCACGGTGACTTTGGACTGTGAGGAAACGCCGTTATAGAGCGTGACTTTGAAATTGGTAGTGCCGGCGGTTTTGCCGGTCACGCAGTTGTTGGTGAAGCTGATCATGCGGTTGTCGCCGGCGGTGTAGGTTTTCATATTGGAGGCGGTGCCGTTCTGGAGGTTGCAGAAGAAATAGTAGCATTCACCGACAGCAATCGTGACATCAGAGGGATAGAGCGTTACAAAAGAGGGGGCAGGCTTTACTGTCACTTTGCACTGGGCAGTCACGCCGTTGTAGAGCTTGACGGTCACGTTGGCTGTACCTGCCTGCTTTGCGGCAATGGTGCTTCCCATGACGGAGAGGACAGAGGGGTTATCGGTCGTGTAGGTGCGGACTCTTGCGGCTGTGCCGTCAGGAACGGTGCAGGTGAAGCGGTAGGTTTCCCCGACACCGATTGTGAGCAGACTGGTGTTGAGCCGGGCGGAGGACGGAGCATCTTTAACAGTGACTTTGCACTGGGCAGTCACGCCGTTGTAGAGCTTTACGGTCACGTTGGCTGTACCGGTCTTTTTCGCCTGAATGGTATTACCGCTGAGGGAAAGCACACTGGTGTTGTCGGTGCTGTAAGTACGGCTTTTTGCGGCTGTACCGTCAGGCAGACGGCAGGAAAAGCTGTATTTTTCGCCCAAGCCCATGACAAGGTTACTGACGTTCAGGGAGGCGGAGGACGGTGCATTTTTAACGGTGACTCTGCACTGAGCGGAAACACCGTTGAACAGCCTGAGCGTGACGGTTACTGTGCCGGCGTGTTTTGCCTTGAGAGCGCCGGAGGCACTGCATGAAACAAGATTCTGATTGGAGCAGGTGTATATTTTGCTGAAAGAAGCAGTTCCCTCAGGAAGTTTGGGAATGAGCTGATACTTTTCGCCGGCACCGATGACCAGTTCTTTGACATTGAGAGCAGCGTCAGAGGGGGCATTCTTCACGGTGATGCGGCAGGCAGAAACATTTCCGCCGGCAGTCCGCACTTTGACGACTGCCTCACCCGCTGAAAGGGCTGTCACCTGACCGTCCGTCACGGATACGACAGCGGTGTTGCTGGACGTCCATTTTTTAACGGTGTCTTTTCCGGTAATGACAGCGGATAACTGACAGGTTTCGCCCCTGCCGAGTGTAAGGGCTGTACGGCTGAGTTTCACGCCTGCGGAGGTGTTTGTCTGCGCCGCACTGACAACAGCAATCTGATGTTCCGTCATAACAACTGTTCCTATCATCATCAGGAGCAGGGCAATCAGTATCATTGCCGCCAGTGACAGCACACGTTTGAGTTTTTCCATTGTACATCGTCCTTTCTTTTGACAGTCGTTTGCTGTTCTTTTCTTTGTGTTTTCAGTGTTTCAGAATTTTGTACCTGATGTAGAGAAGGGTGTTTTCCTCGCCGTTGTCACGAAGCATTCTGAGCAGGAAGGAAAGCAGGCGGTCGGTGTCATGATGAATGAGATAATGGCTTTTCGAGTGCAGATAGTATTCATAAGCATCTGCATCGGTGTAGGCATCGCCCCGATAGGTCTTGCAGGCGGCGACACGGTCACAGAACATTTCCACCACATACCGGACAGGCATTTTCATACCGGTCATCTGGTGGTCGCCGTGCAGGTCATAGTCAATCCAGTATTCAAGATGGTGCTTGTTGCGTCCCTTGTGGTGAAGCCATGCGGTGCTGAAGCCTTTGTCCTCCCGTTCAGCGGCATTGGGGCTTCTGTTTCCCTGATAGTACCTTGCGCCCACGAGAAATTCCACAGGGTGGTACTTTGACAGGTCATGCAGTAAGCCCTGACGGTACAGTCCCGCTCTGAAGCACAGCCGCATGACCAACATCTTGTGGTGATTGATTGTTTTCCAGTGTTCATACCATTTCATGACAAGCTCCTTTCTGCCGTCGGACACCAAAAACAAGCCCCCGCTGTCACAGACAGCGAGGGTAATTTCACTCGGAGTGAAGGGACTTGAACCCCCGACATCCTGCTCCCAAAGCAGGCGCGCTACCAACTGCGCTACACCCCGTTTCAACTCTTCTATTGTACCACGTTTCCGTTATGAAGTCAAGGGAAAAATCGGGAGCTGAAAAGGGAAAATTTCTGGTTCAGGGGAGTTAGTCCTGTGTGTATCTCAGGCGGATACGGAGAGTGAGGTCGGATTCATTTTTGAGGAGTGACAGACTGCCGAGATCGATTTTATGCTGTGCGTCCATAGCGGCGTTGGCGTTTTCCAGACACACATAGAACATATACGGCGATTCATGAAACAGCTTGCTGATGTAGTCATTGTAGGGCATATATGTGCCGAAGCGCAGGGGAATGTAGATTTCCTGTTCAGACATACGCTCCGCAATGGCTTTTGTCAGCATTTCTTCCGTGAGAGTGTCGCACTGACTGATGAGAATACCCTCTGCATAGTAGTAGTTCATCGCAGTCTGGTTACAGAGCGGCACATAGAAATTATAGCGGACAAGGGGGTCGATATCCTCGCTGGGGTCTGTGTCCGCGATATTGGCGATATTGTCGCAGATGGTATGGTTGCGGGAAATAGCATCGGCGGTGAGGTTGAAATATTCATAGCTGATGTTGCCCTCAGCATCGTTATCGTCCCATGTCGGGTCGAGGTGATACCATTCGCCGCCCAGTTCGACGGTGTTCCACATATGAGCAACGCCTTCTGCATCGCCCCTGATAATGAGGCAGGGAATGCCGGTTCTGGAAAGAAGGAGCTGTGTGGCTTTGGCGTAGCCTTCACAGACAGCCTGTCCTTCGACAATCGCACCGTAGGCGGTGAAATACTGCCAGCCGTCAGCGGCGGACGTAACGCCCGTTTTGTAGGTGCAGGCATTCAGCAGGGTATCATGAATCTGTTTTTCACGGCGGTACTCGTTCTGACCGTCCTGCACAGAAGCGAGGATTTCTTCGATTCTTGCGTTGAACCGGCGGATATACTTCTCACAGTCTGCCGCAGACAGCACAGAGTAGAATTCCACGATGGTGGATTCGTCCGAATAGGCATAGCCGAAAAGATTTTCGATCCAGAAATATTCAGGGTTGTCGTTGATAAAGGCGTTGATGACCTCACGCAGATCAAATTCACTGAGACGCTGACCTCTTACCTTGATGCGGGAAATGCGGTAGTGTCCGTTTTCGTCTGCTTCATCAGAAATGCTGTAAATGCTTTCTTTCAGGTGCTGATAGAGGAACTGCTTCTTTTCGCTTTTGAGAGCCTGATAGCCATAGTCGCTCTGCATCGGCAGAAAACCGCCGGTTGTCTGGGTCTGTACCATTGTGCGGATTTGTCTGTACTTGATTTCGTCCTCAGCCGAACCGCTGAGGTGCAGGGCTTCAATATCGTGATAGCTCTGTCCTTCTCCCTGTGAAACATTGATTACCAGCAGTACGCAGGCGATCACCAGTGTCAGGGCAAAGCCGAAAAATAGAACATAAAGCGTGTTGGACACTATCTTTTTCATCTTATCCCACCATTATCACTTGTTTGTCTGCTGCGGAAAACGGATTGTTACTGTTTGCTGTCATCATCGCTTCCCTCTGTATGGTCAGCTTTCTTTCTGGCGGAAGGTCTGGCAGAGCCGGAAGCGCTGTTTTTGTTCTGGAAGGAGCGCAGACTCTGACGGG
>CADCQO010000132.1 GCA_902803585.1 uncultured Ruminococcus sp. | reverse complement strand
TACAGTATACTATTATAATATACAACTTATAAAAGTCAACATATTTTTATAACTTTTTATAACATCGTCTTAACTGTTAAAAGCCTCCTGTTTGACAGCGTAATATAAAAACAAA
Source organism: uncultured Ruminococcus sp. (assembly GCA_902803585.1). Classification (GTDB taxonomy): domain Bacteria; phylum Bacillota; class Clostridia; order Oscillospirales; family Acutalibacteraceae; genus UBA1213. The sequence goes on along the minus strand of CADCQO010000132.1, from coordinate 4,592 downwards.
GCACAAAGAAACATTCCCTTGTGCTTTGTGAAGAAATACGGTCTGTTATCTGACCGCACCATACTGTGCATAATAGGCATCAATGGCCGCTTTGAGCGTATCGTCAATAACTACCTTGCCCTTATATGCCTTGTTGTAGAGATGCTCGATAACCTCTGCCATTGTAACGATCGCTGTTGTCTTCAGACCATACTTTTCTTCGATTTCACAGAGCGCACTCTTCTCGCCCTGTCCGCGTTCCATTCTGTCAACAGAAACGACAAGTCCGACCGGCTTTACATCACCCTGCGCCTTGATAATCGGCAATGTTTCCTCAATCGAAGTACCTGCAGTAGTAACGTCCTCAATAATCACAACCTTATCGCCGTCCTGAATGGGACTTCCCAGCAAAATACCTTTGTCGCCGTGATCCTTGATTTCCTTACGGTTAGAGCAATAACGGATATCTGTATCATACTTTTCACTGATGGCAATTGCAGCTGCCACTGACAGCGGGATACCCTTATAAGCGGGGCCGAAAAGTACATCAAAATCCAGTCCGAAAGCGTTATGAATAGCTTCTGCATAATACTGTCCGAGCTTTCTGAGCTGTGAACCGGTTCTGTAAAAGCCCGTATTCACGAAAAACGGAGTCTTTCTTCCGCTTTTTGTCACGAAATCGCCAAATTTAAGTACCTGACAATCCACCATGAATTCAATAAATTCCTGTTTGTACTGTTCCATAAAAATACCTCCATTGTCAAAGCTGATACGCTCATTATACCATGTTTTTGCAGGAATGTAAACCATAAATCACCGCTTATCAGCAGAAATCCATGTTTTTGTGGGAAATGATCGGGGAGAACTTTTTCCGGAGCCGACAAATTGTTTCCGCCTCAAAATTTCCCTTTGCTGTCTGAAACAAAAAACGCAACCAGACACGGCTGCGTTTCATCATTTCTTATTTTCTATTCCCAAAAGATAGGTCACAGAAACTTCCAGTATTTCAGAGAGAGCCACCAGTTCCACATCAGTAACGTACCTTATCTGACCTTCCAGCTTAGAAAGACCTGAGGCATTCATATCAACGCCTCTTACCTGAAGCTGTGCCAACAATTCCTTCTGTTTCATGCCCTTTTTTTTGCGGGCTTCTTCAACTCTTGTTCCGATTAGATTTCTGGAGCCCAGAGCCTGCTTGCGCAATCTCAACCGGTACACCCCATTTCCGAAAATTCTACGATTTTTTGAACCCCACTAAAGATTATAGAAGAATATCCAATAAATAACAATAGCAATAATGCCAGAAGTTTACGAAATAACTTTGGTAAAAAATAGCAGAATTCTGCATTTTTCTGCAAAAAACGACAGAAACCCCTTGAACGTGTGATGCAAAAACTCAGAAAAGCTGCTGTTCGTGACATACTCCCGCCGCCTATGCTACCGCTTCGAGGCGGGGGCTTCTCGCTTCAAGTACAGTAGTCTGTACAGTATCAACGAGCTATCCCCGTTTGTCCAACGGTTATGATAGATTTGTCCGCAAAACTGACTTTGCACTTTTCATTCTCGATTGGCTACGAGTCGTAGAGGTATATCTATCAGAATCCCTTATCATAGAGGAATGATTCCCCCTAATCCATTCTCCTTTCATCATTCTCTGCATTACATCTTGGTTTTCGCTCTATTGTAATACAGGCTTATTCCGATTTTATCTGAATTTATTATAAAAATATTTGTTTTCTATGTCAACCCAAAGTCAGTCTTGCGGCTGACGGGCAATTCATCCCTCCACCTAAGAGGCGGGGGACTTCTTGCCCATTAGGTTGAAAAAGCCGTACGGAATCTTTCCAACTCCGTACGGCTTCTGATGATTAAGAGATAAGATTATTTCTCGTCTTTTTTCGTCTCAGTGCACTTGCCGGCGGCGGATTTACTGGTCGTTTTCTCCTCCTCGCTCTTTGCTTTGGCTTTGGGCTTCGGTGTATCCTTTACTTCAAACACAATTGCCCCGAACGGCGGCAGAGTAAAGACAGCAGAGTGATCCCACTGGTTGTGTTTGACCGGCTCAGACTTGATCGGCTGGGGATTCAGCACACCCGTACCGCCATAGCACTGGTTGTCACTGTTCAGCACTTCAGTCAGCGTACAATCATCTTTCAGACCCATACGGAAATTTTCTCTCGTAACAGGTGACATATTCAGCACAACGGCATATTTTTGTCCGTCCGTCATACGATAATACGCATACATATTCTCATCTGCGTTATCAGCATCGATCCACAGGAATCCGTCTTCCTCATAATCCTTTTCGTAGAAAGCAGGATTTTTGGTTGTCAGACCGTTAAGATCTCTGAAAAAGTCATGGAACATTTTGTGCATCGGAAACTCGTTCAGAAGGAACCAGTCCAACTCCTTTGTTTCGTCCCATTCTCTGAACATTCCGAGTTCGTTGCCCATGAAATTGAGCTTCTTGCCGGGGTGTGTCATCATGTAAGTATAAAGCGTTCTGACCTGAGAGAACTTATTATGGTAATCGCCGCCGAACATCTTCTGTACAATTGTTGCCTTGCCATGTACTACCTCGTCATGTGACAGCGGCAGGATAAATCGTTCAAAGTAGAAGTAAGCCATTGACCAGTTAATCATATTATGGCTGCCTCTTCTCCAGAGCGGGTCAATTTTCATATATTTGAGCGTGTCGTTCATCCAACCCATATCCCATTTATAATCGAAGCCCAGACCGCCTTTTTCGACAGGCTGTGTTACGCCGGGATAATCGGAGGAATCCTCTGCAATGAGCATGACATTCTCAAACTTACGATTGAGGTTATAATTCATCTTTTTGAAGAAATCGACTGAACGGTCATTAACACCTCTGTTTTTGTCGCCCATCCAGTAAATACCGTTATTGATCGCGTCCATACGGATACCGTCAAAGTGATAAGCGTCCAGCCAGAAAGCGGCACAGGACATCAGATAACTCTGTACATCGCCTTTGGAGAGGTTAAAGTTATAAGATCCCCACTGACTCTGTGATACGTCTGAGGGCGGATATTCATACAGGGCCGTTCCGTCAAAGTTGCCGAGAGAGTAATTGTCTCTGACAAAATGAACAAAGGCAAAGTCAATAATAACGCCGATACCATTCTGGTGGCAGGTATCTACAAATCTCATCAGTTGTTCAGGAGTGCCGTAACGGGAAGTAGCACTGTAATACTATGATACCTGATAGCCCCATGAGCCGTCAAACGGGTACTCTGCCAGCGGCATTACTTCAATATGGGTGAAGTTATTCTCTTTGACATACTTCACGATGTCTTCTGCTATCTCATCGTAGTGAAACCACTGCGCCGCACCGTCTGCTGCACTTTTGCCATAGGGTCTTTTCCATGAACCCATGTGCATTTCGTAAATGTTCATCGGCTTGTCATAGCATTTGGTACGCTCTTTCATCCATTCGGCATCGTGAAAAACTTCCTTCGTTGTCATGCGGGTAATAACAGATGCAGTATCGGGTCTGAGCTGGCTGTGAAAAGCGTAAGGGTCTGCCTTGTCTACTACATTGCCGCCCTGCTGATACACACGGAACTTGTACAGCTGACCGACTCTTGCTTCTGCCACATACAGTTCATAAACCGTGCCGTTGATCTTATTCATCTTGTGGTTCCAGCCGTTCCAGCCGTTAAAGTCTCCGATGACCTCTATCTGCCAGGCGTGCGGTGCATACACTCTGAATACAATACCGGCATCATCGTCTGAAGTAGGGTGTGCGCCGAAGAATTCGTAAGCATTCATTGAGTCGCCACGATAGAATTCATCCATGGAAAAGTCTGCCATTTGATCATCTCCTATTGTACTCTCATACTACTATGATAAAATATTATACTTTCGGTGTCATTAGACATCTCCAGTGATTTGTCATATCTTACACAGAGATATAAAACACCTCATTTTTTCATTTTTTTGTACAGGGACATTGCCAGAAAGATATTGCCTTTTGCTTTTACCTTACCTGTGGTGAAGGCTTTGAACGGATCTATTTTCTTTTGTATGAGCTGTTCAAAGGTTTCGTCCGACATGGTAACAAACAGATTGGCTTTATCGTGCTTAACAGGCTCAATCATTTTCTTTCCGCCGATATAGGCAACATACACATAGCCCGCATTCTTACCGGTAAGACATATGATAGCTGAAAAATCCTTGTCCACCTTGCTCATGTCTGTTGTCAGAAACTTCGTTTTTATCAATGAGTAACTTTCCTCAAATTTCATTTTTTCATCCCTCTGTTTTTACAAGATTCTAAATTGAATTTTCAACTCCGTATATTATAGCATACAGGAGGAAACGCTATTTTCTTTTTTAGAATTATAATTTAAATATTTTCAACAATTTGCATAGTTTGTTTTATACAGTTTGAATAATATAGTGCATTGTGAGGATAATAGAATTTTTAAAAAAAAAGCCAAAAAACGTATTGACAAACGCTGCATGGTTTGCTATAATAATCAAGCAGTCGGAAATCCGGTGAACGCAAATATGCGGGTATGGCGGAATTGGCAGACGCGCTAGCTTCAGGTGCTAGTCTTCGCAAGGAGGTGCAGGTTCAAGTCCTGTTA
>CADCQO010000131.1 GCA_902803585.1 uncultured Ruminococcus sp. | reverse complement strand
GAGTTTGTTGTACCAAGGTCAATACCAATTGTCTTTGCCATAATCAATTACCTCCAAATAATATCATTGTTTCAATTTTCTTATTCGTAAATATCAGCCGCTGACGGTCAGATACTAATTGGCGATCTGCACCATCGCATGACGGATAATCTTATCACCGATCTGATAGCCCTTCTGAAAGACCGATACAATGTGGTCCTCTTCGATTTCGGGGTCATCGGCACGGGAAATAGCGTTATGAAAAGCAGGATCAAACCGCTCGCCGCGTTCACCAAAAGCCTTTACATGGAGCTTTTCAAAAGCACCCTCGAATTTTTTGGCGATCATTTCCAGACCCTTGCGGAACTCTTCGGGCATATTCTGTCCGGCATCCAGAGCCAGCGCAAAGTTGTCGACAACCGGCAGAAACGCCTCAACCGCCGTAGCGATTGCATTGTCATAAGTCGCTAACTTTTCCTTTTCGGTACGCTTGCGATAGTTGTCATACTCTGCCGCCATACGCAAAAACTGGTCTTTCTGTGTTTCAAGCTCCAGTCTGAGCGCCTCTGTTTCCGCATTCATCGGTGCCGGCGCTTCCGTCTGACTGCCGGCAGCTGATACAGCAGCGTCCTCCTCAGATTCCGTTACTGTTTCTGTTGTCTGCGCAGCCGCTGTCGGCTCCGTGCTTTCACGATGCTTTTTCTTAGCCATCGAAATTTCTCCTTTCCGATCAATTTCTCTATAATTCCAATAACTCTGAAAGTGACTCGCCGACTAAATCAGCGACACACTCAAGTGAAGCTATCATTCTGGGATAGTTCATTCTCAGCGGTCCGATCACTGCCAGCATTCCGGTACAGTCGGGTGCTGCCGTGTAAGGCACTGCCGCAACGCTCAGACAGCTGAAAGCGGGATTTGTCAGTTCGCTGCCGATAAGTACGCCTGTTCGGGTGCTTGCCGCAGCGATCAGTCTGGATAACTCCCCGTGATGTCCCAGCAGTTCCATCACCTTTTTGCCGTCCGCCGCATCCAACTCCGGTATCAGGAAAAGATTGGACTGTCCCTTGATTGCCATACCGTCCGCTGAGGCCTCTCTTGCCGCTTCGCTGACCGCTAACAGTACGCTGGGCATCATCATTGACATTTCACCCAACGCCAGAGCGGTTGTCTGGATAAAGGCGGGCGTCACCGCTGTAACGGATATACCGCTCAGCCTTTCGTTGACTGCCTTGTCAAAAAGTTCGAGAAGTGACGGTGTAATGCGGTAATCGCACCGGAAGAGCTTCGGTTTGACAGAACCAAGAGAAGTAATCAGGACTGCCATTGCGGTATAATGTCCTGTCTGTACGAATTTGACGTGACGAATCCGTGCATTCTCACCGGGGGGTGAAGCTGCTATTGCCGCACAGCCGGTGATTTTTGACAGAATTTCCGCAGCAGTTCCGAGCAGTTCCTCCGGCGTATCGGCGTGAAGCTCAAGTGCATTTTTAATTGCTGTCCGTTCCCGTCTGCTGAGGGAAACGTGCTTCATCAGGTCATCAATATAGACCCGATACCCCAGTTCTGTCGGCACTCTGCCCGATGATGTATGGGGCTGTGCCAGTAAACCGAGATTTGACAGTTCTGCCATATCATTTCTGACGGTTGCCGATGAAACATTAAAATCCAGCACATCGCATATCGCCTTTGAGCCGATCGGATCGCCTGTTTTTATATATGCCTCCACAACCGCTTCAAGAATCTTCATTTTTCTTTCAGTCGGTTCCATATCAGCCACCCTTTCATTAGCACTCTCACTTGTTGAGTGCTAATCTACTAATAATGTACCATTATCTTTCGCACTTGTCAAGACCTTTATGCCAATTTTTTTATATTCTGCCCAAAACAAAGGAAAGGCAGCACCGCCGCAGTACTGCCCTCCTTTACTATACCCGTCATTGAAACAAACCACCGGCTCTGTTTACTTACACGTCCTGCTGTTCATCTTATCAGTCCATGTGTTGTCTATGGCCGTAAGAATCAATACAAAAATGACTGCTCCCGCCACGATACCGCCTATTATCAGCAGGCTCCGCCACCAGTCTTGTCCCCCGTCTGTATCTTTGTCGTTTGTAATAGTATTGTACGTTTTCACGTTATTCGCCGTCATGAGTATACTGTCGTTCGCCGCTTCCGCCGCATTGTCAGATTCCTGTACCGTCCCCCTCATATCCGGCATATCAGTGCCGCACAGCAGACGGTAAACAGCACGATATTCCGGCTTGCTGATCTCGTTTATCAGCCTTCTGTATTGATCGTCAAACAAATATGCGCTTGCTTTTTCAATATGGCAGCGTTCCATGATCTCAGCCGTCTGCTGTTCCCACTTTGCAATCAGCGCACGGTATCTTCCTTCGGTGATCTGATAAGCCTCCCTGAAAGACTCGTTTGCTATGATGTCCCTGTAAATATCGGGGTGATGCTTCTGTGCATACAGAAGGTACTTCAGGATATAGTAGTTGAAATCCCCGTATGCCTGACGGTCGTTGCAGCTCTGGAGAATATATCCGTCCCAGTCCAGCGGAGATTCAGCAGCAGACCAGTAGCAATCATACAGGCTGACAGTGGTATTCATGCCCCAGGAATAGGCGTTGAATTCATTCAGCAAGCCGTATATGCCGTCTATATTTGATGCCAGATTTTGTTCCGGACTGCCGATATAGGTATCAAAGCGGGACGTACGCAGTTCCTCCGGTATCTCCCCGCTCATTTCCGTGCTGTCAAACACATTGGTATACTTCACACAGATATGCTGCTGACCGCCGATATAGATATCTTCCTGTTTTAATGAATGACTGCGAAAGGTATATCTGTGTGTTTCCTCATGTACCGCTGTATCAATGTCCGCCAGTATATCGTTTTCCTTCTCGAACCAGCCGAGCACGTTTTCACGTCTGGAAAAAGATTCCCGCAGAATATAAGCACCGTCCGGATCGTATTCGTCCAGCAGCGCCAGTATATTCTCCTCAGTAACAGGCATTGCTTTTGCCTCCGTCAGACACAGATTTGCCGCTGACACTGCCGCTGTCAAAAGCGCGGCCATTCTCCATATATTCTTCCGCTGCCTCATAGTGCATACTCCTTTCGGTTACTGTCGGTTTGTTTCGTTCTTACACCTGCATTATAGCATGAACCGGCATAACCCTTCAAAGGATTATCACTGCTGTTTTTTCGGTAAAATGCGCTTTTTTTCATGGCTTTTTCAGCCCATCAAATAACCTTCCGTGAAAAAAATTACCGGAATCCTCTTTTTTTCTGAGAAATTTCTGTTATAATAGAACTATCCGAAAACGAATCGAAACGGAGTGTGAAATCCCATGCAAAGCAGATTTTTCAGACATGCCGCTATTTTCCTGACAGCAGCGCTCCTTTTGACTGTTCTTACTGCCTGCAGCCATTCGGACAGCACCGATACCGCTTCCTCCGCCGTACCCGCACAGGCATCTGCTGCAGCAGAATCTTCGGAAGTTCCGCCCGCCGATCCGCTTGTGGGTCAATGGGAGGCAGAAATGACAGAAGGGGCTGTTTACACCTTCAATGCAGACGGAACGGGTCAATATCTCCTGAAAGGGATTGTCATGCCCCTTGAATACAGCACCGCAGACGGAAAAATCACACTGCGCTTCATCCAGGAAGGCTACGGCCCTATGGTGCTTGACTACTCTCTGGACGGCAATCTTCTCAATATCAAGGACGCTTTCGGCAACGATAACTTTTATGACAGAAAAACCGCATCAGAGGTGCAGCCGGATTGAAAACGGCGGTCAGACATACCCCTGACTTTCCGCAGCATCTGCATTCCGAAAAAACATAGATAAAAAACCGAACCCGCCGCTCATCAGAGCGAAAGGTCCGGTTTTTATTTTTATTGTCTTATGGAAACGGTTTTTCTGCCGCCGGCTGCTGAATGCTGTTAGTTTTCAGCCAGAACTTCACGGTACATATTGATGTATTCGGTAGCGGAACGTGTCCAGCTGTTGTCGCAGTGCATTGCCCGCTTCATCAGTACGCCCCAGCCTTCTTTTTCACAATAAGCACCAATCGCCCGACGGATACATGACAGCATATCCATTGCATCATAGTTGCGGAAGGTAAAACCGTTGCCGTCCTCTATGCCGCAGTCGGTAATGGAATCACGCAGACCGCCTACTTCACGGACAATCGGAATGGTACCATAGCGAAGGGCAATCATCTGTGAAAGTCCGCACGGCTCGGATTTGGAGGGCATCAGGAACATATCTGCACCCGCGTAGATCTTGCGGGAAAGCTCCGGAATAAAGCCGTGACAAGCGCAGAGTCTGCCCGGATAGCGATCCTGCATGGAGCGGAAAAAGCTCTCATACTCCCAGTCGCCTGAACCGAGAATCACGAACTGCACATACTCTTCACGCATCAGCTGATCAAGTGCAGCCTTTACGAGATCAAGTCCCTTATGCGTTACCAGACGGGTTACCATAGCGATCAGCGGAATTTCGGGATTCTGTTCGAGTCCCAGACGTTCCTGCAGTTTTTTCTTGTTGACAGCCTTACCCGCTAAATCGTCCACCGTATAATGTGCATAAAGCTGCAAATCGGTTTCGGGATTATAGGAAACGGTGTCGATACCATTGAGGATACCGCGAATTTTCCAGGCTCTTGCATTCAGAATAGCGTCCAGTCCATGCGAGAACCACGGATCACGGATTTCCCAGGAATAGCTGGGGCTTACAGTCGTGACACGGTTGGCGGTTTCGATCGCACCCTTCATATAGTTCATACAGCCGTCCCAGTCAAGCAGAGAGCGGCCCTGCGGAGGAATGCCGACCACTTCATCATAAAGCTCAGAGCCGTATTTGCCCTGATACTGGATATTGTGAATGGTGAAAATCGTTTTGATCCCCGCATACCACTCATTCTGTGCATAGAACAGGTTGTAATAAGTAGGTACAAGGGCTGTCTGCCAGTCATTGCAGTGAATGATATCCGGCTTGAAATCAATATACGGAAGCATTTCCAGAACAGCACGGGAGAAGAATGCAAACCGCTCTGCATCATCATAATGACCATACAGACCCTGACGCTTGAAATAATACTGGTTGTCGAGAAAATAGTAAACAACGCCGTTATATCTCGTTTCAAACACACCGCAGTACTGCCGCCGCCATGAAACGGGAACAGAAAAGCTGGTGACGAAACGCAAGTTGTCTTTCAGGGTCTGCGGAATATCGTCATAATACGGCATCACGATGCGGCAGCCGATAAGACGCTGGCGCAGCGCATAAGGCAGCGCCCCTGAAACATCTGCCAGTCCGCCCGATGCGGCAAATGGCTGGGCTTCACTTGTTACAAACAGACACTTCATAATAACACCTCCATAGTGCGGTTCACACCGCTCCTCTTTTTCGGCCGAAAAACGGCACTGCCTGTATCCCTTTGCTGAACGAAATATCCTGCCCTATTACGAAAAGCAAGCTGCTGCACAGACACATCCGCCCATGGCAGCAGCAGATACGCCATTCTTTCTACTATCAAACGACACTGAGTTTGCCGATGTAAACAGGATAGGACGGCTGTCCTGCCAGCGTCTTGTCATCACGGATAACAACGTCCTTGTCTACTACCACATAACTCAGGCTGCAATTGTTGCCGACTCTTGTATCCTGCATGATAACGCAGTTGGATACCTTTGTACCCTTGCCGATATGTACGCCCTTGAACAGTACACAATTATCAACTTCACCCTCGATATTACAGCCATTGCCGATCAGAGAATTGGATACCTTTGAGCCAAGACCATATTTGGTCGGTCTGTCATCTCTTACTTTTGTATAAACCGGACGGCTGCCATTGAACAGATCATCACGGACATCCTTGCTCTTCAGGGACATATTCGCATTGAAATAGTCGCTCATAGAGGTAATCATCGGTGCAAAGCCCTTGAATTCATAGCCGTAAACAGCCAGATTCTTGTATTCGCCCTGAATAATATCCCTCTTGAAGCTCATGGTGTTCTTGCTGATACACTGGTTAATGAGTTTCATCAGCAGTTCACGCTTAATCAGCATGATGTTCATATAATAGCTGCAGCTTCCTGTGATAGCGGGATCTACAAGTACATCTACAACACGGCCCTTTGCATCAAAGGAAAGAACGGTCGGCTCCTGCAGTTTCGGCGGGAGGACATCTCTCTTGTAAACGAGCGTAATATCCGCATTGTTGGCGAGATGCTTCTCAAATACCTGCTGGAAATCAATATTGCATACAACGTCACAGTCAGAGATAACGACATACTCTTCGCTGGAGTTTTTCAGGAAAGGCATAATCGCATTGAAGGTCTTGACACGGTTAGCGTAATCAGAAGGATCCATAAACGGCGGCAGGATAAACAGACCGTTGCGCTGTCTGGACAGATCCCACGCCTTGCCTGCACCCAGATGGTCAGTCAAGGACTGATAGTTGGTCTTGGTAATAACGCCTACCTTGTTGATACCCGAATTAACCATGTTGGACAACGGGAAATCAATCAGACGATAACGGCCGCCAAAAGGTACCGCGCCCATTGTTCTCAGTTCTGTAAGCTGGCTGATAAGATTCTCATGAAGATTAGAGAAGATAATTCCCATTACATTATTACCACGCATGATTATTCAACCCCCTCTACATCTTTGGCAATCATTTCTTTCGGTGCGATCTTTGCGCCTGCACCGATCTTCAGGTTATCACCGATAACAGCGATACCCCAGTGATCTTTGTCTACGATATCTTCCGGACGTGCGCCGACATGGGCGTTTTTGCCGATGACGGTGTTTTCGGAAACGATAGCATACTGAACGACGGCACCCTCTTCGATGACGCTGCCGGGCATGATGATAGAATCCTGTACAACTGCGCCAGGCTTTACGACAACATTCGAGAACAGCACGGAGAAGTCTACGGAACCGCCGATATCACAGCCGTCAGCGATCATAGAATTCTGTACCTGTGCGCCTTCCTGAATGTACTGAGGCGGTACAACAGGATTTCTGGAGTAGATTTTCCATGACTCATCGCTCAGGTCAAGCGGCACATTGGGGTCGAGCAGATCCATGTTTGCTTCCCACAGACTGTCGATAGTACCAACGTCCTTCCAGTAGCCCTGAAATTCATAGGCAAACATTCTGCAGCCGTCCTCCAGCATCTTCGGCAGTACGTCTTTACGGAAGTCATGCTCAGAGCCTTCTGTTGTTTCGTCCTCGATCAGATATTTTCTCAGCTTGTCCCAGCTGAAAACATAAATACCCATAGAAGCGTTGGTGCTTTTCGGGTGCTTGGGCTTCTCTTCAAACTCATAGATAGAGCCGTCCGGATTGGTATTCATGATACCGAAACGGGAGGCCTCTGCCAGCGGTACATCAATAACAGCGATTGTACAGTCAGCATTGTTTTCCTTATGGGCAGCGATCATCTTGGAATAGTCCATCTTGTAGATATGGTCGCCGGAAAGGATAACAACATAATCGGGGTTATATCTGTCAATATAGTTGATATTCTGATAAATAGCGTTTGCAGTACCTTTGTACCAGTCAGTGCCTTTGATCTGCTGATACGGGGAAAGGATACGGACACCGCTGTTCATGCTGTCAAGATCCCAGGGCTGACCGCTTCCGATATATTCGTTCAGTACGAGGGGCTGATACTGTGTCAGTACACCAACAGCCTCAATACCGGAATTTACGCAGTTAGACAGCGGGAAATCAATGATACGATACTTACCGCCGAACGGTACGGCAGGTTTTGCCAGCTTCTGTGTGAGTACACCCAGACAGCTTCCCTGACCGCCTGCCAGCAGCATCGCTACTACTTCTTGCTTCGGATACATAACAAATTCTCCTCCTCATATTTTGTATGTCGGGGCGCTGCCCCACCCCCCCGCAAAGGGGGCTGCCTGCTCTCTGCGGCACCGACACAGGACGTGCCGGCGCAGAGCAAGATTTTCTGAAAAAACGCCGTCAATTATTCTGCGGGTTCAGCTTCGGCGGCTTTTTTGCGTCCTCTTCTGGGCTTGACCGCTGTTTCTGCTTCTCCCTCAGCCGCCTTTCTGGTTCTTTTGCGGGTTGTCTTTTTGGGTGCTTCTGCACCTTCGAGAGCCTCAGCGCCGGCAGCGTCTTCTGTCTTTTTCTTGCGGGGCTTTCTCTTCGGCTTTTTGCGTACACACTTGAAGTACATAACAGACAGCGGCGGCAGTGTCAGCGAGATAGACTGCGGCAGACCGTGCATAGCGATTTCTTCGGATACGATTGCTGTACCGTTGGAGATACCGCATCCGCCGAACTCTGACCATTCTGTGTTGAAAACTTCGCTGTAAGTACCATCAATCGGCACACCGATACGATAGTTTTCTCTCAGAACAGGCTGGAAGTTACATACAACAATAATTTCGTTGCCCTTCTTGTCGATTCTGCGGAAGCTGATGCAGCTCTGCATATAGTCATCGTTGGAAATCCAGTTAAAGCCTTCCCAGCTGAAATCGACTTCCCACATCGG
>CADCQO010000130.1 GCA_902803585.1 uncultured Ruminococcus sp. | reverse complement strand
CTGGTACATATTGGGCTTAGGGGTAGAGATATAGTCCTTGAAACGGTTCGGCAGGGGCTTGAACATATCATGTACGATACCCAGCACATTATAGCAGTCTGCCACACTATCCACGATCACACGCACAGCGAAGATATCATAGATCTGATCCATCGTCTTGCCCTTCATGAAGGTCTTTTTGTAGATACCATGAATACTCTTAACACGGCCGGAAATATATACATTATTGATCTCGCCCTGCAGGCGGTTGTAAAGATTCTGCTTGATATCCGCTACAAAATGTACTCTGTCCTTGCTCTTTTTCTCTAACTGACGTTCAATTTCCGCATAACCCACAGGGTCAAGATAACGGATTGCCAGATCTTCCAGTTCCTCCTTGATAGCTCTGATACCAAGACGGTGGGCAATCGGCGCATAGACTTCCATAACTTCCAGTGCCTTGTCACGGCGGTGCTGTTCCTTCATGCACTCGATGGTACGCATATTGTGCAGTCTGTCTGCCAGCTTGATAATGATGACACGGATATCCTTCGCCATGGCAATCAGCATTTTGCGGATATTTTCCGCCTGCTGTTCCTCACGGGAGGAATACGGGATTTTGCCCAGCTTTGTCACGCCGTCAATCAGCTCTGCAATTTCCTGTCCGAACAAAGAAATGATCTCGTCCAGTGTGACGGGGGTATCCTCTACTACATCGTGCAGAAGTGCCGCCGCCAGAGATTCTGAATCCATGCCCAGCTCCGCTAAAATACAGGCTACGGAAGTGGGGTGAAGAATATACGGAATACCAGAGGCTCTTCTCTGATCGCCATGCTTTTCCTCTGCAAAACGATAGGCTTTGTCTACCAGTTCAAAATTATAGTCGTGATTGCTTTTTTTCATCAGATCGACCAATTCATGATAATCCTCATAGTACTTAGGAAAGATTTCCGACATGACTGACAACCTCCTTTAATCTTCCGTATATCACGGACGTTTCCAGATTTACCTTGCCGCTGACTTCTTTCAGGCTGATATACAGCATATCTCCGCTGCGTTTATATTCGATCAGCTGCATTTCCTCCATAATATCCAATGTTATCAGCAGTTTAAACGCTCCGAGAGAAGGATTGCCAATGCCTGACAACAGAGAATCAATTGTGTAAAGCTCACGGGGATACTGACGGATATAACGGTAAACCGCTGCGAAATCCTCCCGTGAGGGGTAATGCTCCTTTACCTGCGGACGAACCGTTCCTTTTTGGTACTGTTCGTAAAGCTGAACTTCCAGCATGGCCTTCTTGCTGTCAAAACCAGATGGCTTGATATCCTTGATATTGAAGGAAAGATATTCCTGCTGCTGATACACATTGATGTCCAGTGATACAGCAAAATCCAGCAGACAGCCTTCGGGATAGGGAAATTCCTTTGGGGTGGTGGAAAATTTCACAAGATTCAGACGAGCCTTGTCCCGTGAAACGATCAGCTTGATATGTTTTCCTCCCGAAAGGGAAACGATTTTTTCAAGTTTCATGTTGCAGACAGCAAAATTCGGTTTAGGATTACCATAACCAAACGGCTCAAATGCCTGCAGCTGGTGTACCATATCGGTTACGATGGTATTCGGGTTCAACTTGCTGTCAATTTTCACCGACAACAGCGGCATATTCTCCTGCTTGTCTGCATAGTCGTTGATAGCGCGGCGGAAATCTTCAATTTTTTCCCGCTTCAGGCTGATGCCCGCCGCCATAGGGTGACCGCCGCATTTTTCCAGATAGTCTGAACAGGCAAAAATGGCATCAACCAGTGAAAAACCTGACACGCTCCTGCCTGAACCCTTACAAATATCGTCCCCCTCTGAAATGATAATGCTGGGTTTGACGTATTTTTCGGTGATTCTGGAGGAAACAATACCGATGACGCCGGCATTCCAGTTTTCTGAGGAAACGACGATCACTCTGTCCAGCGTCATTTCTGGGGACTCATCCAACATACGGCAGATATCTTCATAAATCTCATTTTCTATGGTCTGCCTTTGCGTATTCAGTGCGTTGAGGCGTTCCGCCTGCATCTGCGCCCTGTCATCATCTTCTGTCAGCAGCAGTTCCAGTGCATCATAAGGAGAAGCAAGCCGTCCTGCCGCATTGATGCGGGGTGCAATACGGAAACCGATCGTACCCGCATTGATTTTATCCGTCTGTGCCTGCTCTATCAGCTGAACCATACCGGGACGTTCCGTATTTTTCATGCGGAGCATTCCCGCCTTCACGATTGTCCGGTTGACACCCGAAAGCGGTACCAGATCCGCTACCGTTCCCAGCGCCGCCAGATCGGAATAATTTTCGATAACCGTAAAGCTGTCCCCTTCGAGTGCAATAGCCAGCATCATCGCCAGACCTGCTCCGCAGCAGTTTGTAAATTCGGAAGTATCGTCCAGACGGTGCGGGTCAATCACGGCGGCCGCATTCGGCAGAATACTCTGCGGTGTGTGGTGGTCTGTGACAACAACGTCCATACCAAGCTGTCCCGCATAGAAAATTTCATCAATCGCTGAAATACCGTTGTCTACAGTAATAATCAGGCTGACTTCATCTTTTTTCAGCTTCTCGACTGCCTTTTTGTTCATGCCATAGCCTTCTGTGTTGCGGTCGGGTATATAGTAAATAACATTGGCAAAGACAGATTCCAGATAAGAATACAGCAATGCTGTCGATGTAACGCCGTCACAATCATAATCTCCGAAAACGCATATTTTTTCTCCGCTGTGTACAGCCTGCCTGATACGTTCAACCGCCTTGTCCATATCCTTGATGGTAAAGGGATCAGGGAGCTGACCACTGTTGTCAAAAAATTGTTCGATCTCTTCTCTTTCTGTGATCTGTCTGACTGTCAGCAGCAAGGCGGTAAAAACAGGCAGCTGGTACTGAGCCGCCAGATTTCTCGCTTTATCCTTATCCAGTTCTGAAAACAACCAATCTCTCACAAATACACCGCCTTTTCTGTTTCTAACTATCATAACATTTTTTCCGCATTTATTCAATATTTTTTTCCGTCACGTCAACAAACCGCAGGAGAAAAAAATAACCTTTTGATTCTCGATATTTTTGTATATAATGCTGTTTTGTCAAATTATGATAGAAAACCAAAACGCTTTTATCAAATTCTTTTCGCATCTGTTCATTGAAGAACCGAAAAGGTTGTGCTATACTCTTTATCATCAAGAAAGGGAGGAATGTCCATGAAAAAGCCCATCATAAAAGCCATTGCTGCTGTTCTGCTGACATCTTCACTGCTGACCTGTACAGCCTGCGGCAGTTCCGGCAAGACTTCGGACAGCAGTACTGTACCGACTGCCTCCGAAAGCACCCCTTCACCCGCTGAAAGCTCCGAAAAAGCTTCCTCTGCTGAAAGTACCTCTGCACCTGCTGAAAACTCCGAAAAAGTTTCTTCTTCTGAAAGTACCCCAGACACTCCGGACGAAAGCAGCAAGAAAGAAAGCGCCGCCTCTGTTCCTGAAAAGAAAGATGACCCCACCGATGCCAAAGAACAAGGCAACCTGCCCGACCTGCCGGACAGTGACGGAACAGACGTCGGTCAGATGATAGACGGTGTCCTGCTCTATGGCCGTACAGCCTATGAGTTATTTTTCGGGAATGACAGTCTTGCCAAAGACTACGCCGCTGCTATTTCCAACATCAAGAAGGCACTTGGCAGCAGCGTAAAAGTCTATAATGTCATCGTTCCCACACATTGCGGCGTTACTCTGCCGGAACGCTTTTTCGATGCCTATGACCTGCCCGACCAGAATGCCTACATCAATACGATTCTCAACAGCTATACAGAGGATATTATCGGTATCAACCCTTACAATACGCTGGCGCATCACCGTGATGAGTACCTTTATTTCAACACAGACCATCATTGGACAGGACTGGCAGCCTATTATGCCTATAAAGATTTCTGCAAAGCCGCCGGCATTGATTACCTCCGGCTCGAAAATATGATAGAGGGTACAATTGACGGCTATTACGGCAGTCTGACCAACTATGTAGATCCGTCTTTGGTAGATGCTGACACCGTACACTACTATACGCTGGATGCCGATACTTCTACCTCCGTTTTTGATGACAGCGGCGAAAATGAACAGCCTTCCCGCCTGATGCACAGTTATGCAGAAGGTATCCACGCTTACGGCGTATTTCTGGGCGGAGATAATCCCCTGATGGTCTGCAAAAACAAGGACGGCAACGGAAAGAAAATTGCTGTCGTAAAAGAATCTTACGGCAACGCCTTCTGTCCCTATATTGCATTGACTTACAGCGAAACACATATGATCGACTTCCGTTATATTGAGTTTGATTTTCAGCAGTATCTGAAAGATCACCAGATTGACGAAGTAATTTTTGTTAATAATACTATGGCTTCTGCGACAGGCCCCCGTGTTGATGAGTTGAACGCACTCGTCAGCTGAATTTTCAGGGGCAGTCCGTCCCCATTCAATCACCAGACCTTGTTATGTGAGTTCCCGTTCATATAGCGAGGTCTTTTTCAGCGAAAAAATACTTTCAGACCAAAAATTGGTACATAAAATCGGGGTTAAAATTCAAAAAAATGCGGAGAGTGAACGTATTCATGCCAAAGGTAACGATCATACAAGCGATGGAATCACTTGAACAGCAGGAGAAAATACGTGTCGGTGCTTATTGCAGAGTATCCTCAGCCAAAGCGGTTCAGAGGCATTCATGCGAGGCACAGCAAAACTACTTCCGACAGCTTTTGTCAGATTCCTCCCATGAAAAACTGGTGAACATTTACACAGATTACAGCAGCGGTACATCTGCCGAAGGACGTTCTGACTTTTTGCAGATGCTGGAGGACTGCCGTAACGGAAAAATTGACCGTATTATCACAAAATCCCTGAGCCGCTTTGCCCGCAATACGAAAGAATGCCTTGTTATTCTGCGGGAACTCAAACAGCTTGGCGTTACGGTACTGTTTGACAAGGAAGGCATTGATACCTCCCGTGTAAGCGATGAAATGCTGCTCACCATACTGGAAAGTTTGGCGCAGGAGGAATCCGCTTCTATTTCCAACAACGTCCGTTGGAGTCTTAAAAAGAAAATGGCAGACGGTACGCTGGGCATTGCAAGAGTACCCTATGGCTACCGCAAAGACAGCAAAAAACAGCTTGTTGTCGATGAAACAACCGCCTCAGTCGTGCAGCGTATCTATCGTCTTTATCTTTCGGGAAACGGCGCACAGATGATTGCGGATCTGTTCAATCAGGAAGGTATTCCCTCCCCCACAGGCATTCTTTGGAACAACGTGACAATACTCAAAATGCTCCGTCAGGAAAAGTACATCGGTGATATCCGCTGGCAAAAAACGTATTCGGTTTTTATGGGCGTCAAAGGAAAAATCAATCGGGGTGAACAGGAAAGCTACTATGTACGGAACTGTCTGCCGCCCATTATCTCCCGTGAGGACTTCATCGCTGCACAGGCACTGCGCCGTAAAAATACCCATATGCCCCGCCGTGTGACCTGCTCACCCTTTCGCGGTAAAACAAAATGTACCTGCGGACGCTCTTACTATTACGCCGAAAAGGGTATCCGTTCGCTGTGGATCTGCTCCGGTAAAAGACAGCCTCAGCGCCCCTGCACCAACAAGAATTTTTCAGATGCGGATTATCGTGCGGCATGGGACAGGTTATGCCGGAAACTGCGTAAATTTGCCTGTGAAATACTTCTGCCCTGTATCCTCCAGCTTCAGTATCTCGATCATCACGCCGTAAGCGATGAAATCAAAGCGCTGGAAGAACAACAGAAGGAGCTTTTGCAAAGACGCTATGTATTATGTGAACTGTGTGCCAACGGCTGTATTTCGCAGGAAAAGCTGTTTTGTGCTGAAAGAGAAATCGTACAGTTGCTGCAGGTGATACAGAACTGTCTGGAACAGTATACAAATTCCTACGGCAAAACCGCAGAACAGCTTGAAAAACTCTATCAGCTTATCACCACAGAAACCGATCCAGATATCTTGTCCGAAAAAATATTATTGCGGACAGTGACAGACGGCTGTACCGCTGTCTTTGAGTTGATGGGCGGACTGGTGCTGAAGGAGGCTCTTGTATGAATAAACGAATGATTCCCTACGGTTACAGAATGGAAAACGGTATACTGCGGACAGATGCGGAAGAAAGTGAGGTGATAAGACGTATTTTTCGCATGAGGCTGGAGGGAACCGGTGTATATGCCATCGGAAAAACACTGTATGAGGAACAGCTGCCGTTTTTTTCTGACAGCAGAGATAAGACAATCAAGAAAGTCAGCGCTATTCTTTATAAACAAATCTATGCGGGTGCAAAGGATTTTCCCGCTATTATCGAAAAACAAACCTTTGAAGCCGTTCAGGCAATGAAGCCGCCGCCGCTGTCCGCTGTCAGAGGAAATACCGTTCCAACAAGTGAAAGTGATTTTTATATACCCATAGAGTGGGAGTTTACCACTAATGAGCGTGTGTCACGTTTAGCAGATGAAATCAGTCAGGTGCTTCGGCAGCCAGTCCGGAACAGTGACGAGGTGCGAATGATGATTCTGACATTGGCGGCGGAAAGATATAGCTGTATTGTGAAAAAGGAGACGGCAATATGAACCAACGCATCACAGATTCGATAACACTTATTCCCGCCAGACGACAAGCACCACTGCCGATCAGTCATGAACCTCTCAAACGGGTGGCAGCCTATTGTCGTGTGTCTACGGAAGAAGAACATCAACAGAATTCCTACGCCGCTCAGATCAGCTATTATACCGACTTCATCAACAGCCATGCAGACTGGCAATTGGCGGGAATTTTTGCAGATGAGGGTATCAGCGGTACAAGAACAAAGAACCGTACACAGTTCAACAATATGATACGCATGGCAAGAAGAAAGAAAATCGACCTGATTCTTTGTAAGAGTATCAGCCGTTTTGCAAGAAATACAGTAGACTGTCTCAACTATGTACGGGAATTGAAGACACTTGGCGTAACGGTGATTTTCGAGAAGGAAAATATCAATACTTCTGAAATCAGTTCTGAATTTGTCATCAGCCTGTACGCTTCCTTTGCACAGGCCGAAAGCGAGTCGATCAGCAGAAACGTGACATGGGGTATCGAAAAATCCTTCCGTGAAGGTCATGTGCGCTATCAGATGCAGAATACACTGGGATATCGTCTGGACGAAAACGGCCGTCCGGTGATTATCGAGGAAGAAGCCGAAATTGTGCGGGAAATTTTCCGAAAATTTGCAGATGGACAGGGCGTTACCGCAATTGCACAGGATCTGACGCAGAGAAATGTTTCCCGCCGGAACGGTCAGACTGTATGGACAAGGAACCATGTATACCAGATACTGAAAAACGAGAAATATGCAGGTGACGCAATTTTACAAAAGACCTATACCGTTAACTGTCTGACACATGAACGGGCAAAAAATACCGGTCAGAAACCGATGGTTTTCGTACAGGACTGTCATGATGCTATCATCGACCGCCAGACTTATGATACAGTGCGGCTGGAACTCGAAAAACGACGGCGCAGTGCCAAACGCGGCAGTGAAGAAAAGGGCACATATACCACCAGATACTGTCTGAGCCGGCTGTTGATATGTCCTTACTGCGGCAGTACATATAAGCGTACAACATGGCTTTTGAAGGGTGAAAAAACAGGTGTGTGGCGCTGTAAAAACCGCATGGAAGGAAAAAGCTGCTCCCGCTCCCCCTCCTACCATGAAAATGTTTTGCATGAAGCGATTTTATCCGCGGTTAACCTCCTGTCACAGCAGACTGCCAACGGTGAAATATCAGGCAGTAACAACTTTTCGGATACCGCCAGCGAAAACCTGAGAATTGAAGAAGAACGGAGCAGGCTTTCCGAACAGCTGACAAAAATTGAAAATGAACGGGATACCATTTTAGCGGGCATCAGCGGTTATACATTTGAGAGCATGAGTCAGGAACTGAGAGAACTGAACCGAAAAGAAAATGAAATTGTGGAACAGTTGGATGCCCTGCGTGAAAAGCAGGAAGAAAACCTTTGTCAGAAAATGAAAGCTGCAGCAGCTGAAAAACTGCTGGCTAAGCTGACCCCGCCTGAACAATTTGAAGACAGCTTTATGGACAAAATTTTGTTGAAAGTAGAAGCAGTCAGCAAAAAGGAAATTGCGGTACTGTTTTACGGAGGTTATAAAATTTGTGTGCCGATCAAGAAGCGCTGAATAGAAAAAAGAAAAAATCAGTTCCCTTTTCCGATAGATTTCTGGTGCAGAAACAAGCATAGAAACCCGCATAAAAAGAGGAACTTCGGGGAGAATCATCTTTTTTGCCTGCACAACATTCGCATGGTTCACATCCAAAGATGAAGTTACCAACCGTTTGACAGCTAACGCTGACTATGGCGTAAGCATCGTCGAGTCCTTCGTTCCCCCGCAGAACATGATTCCCGGTCAGCAGGTTAACAAAGATGTTTATGCTGTTAACACTGGTTCGATTGGTGCATTCGTAAAGGAAACCGTTTCAGGTAATCTTACCTATACTTACGAGAAGAGAGTTGCAGAAGCTCCCAACGGTACTGCTGCTCATGACAAAGATTATGTAGAACTCAGTGATGGCAGAGCAAGAGCTATTGATGGTGCTACAACACATGAAGCAGGCGGCTATCTTGCATACTTCAAAGCAGCCGATGAGAATGAACAAGACGATGTTGAGCTTGGTCCGGTAAATTCTGCAACTTTGACAGACGTTGCTCAGTCAGCAGAAAATGCGGATCCTGCTGATGCTCCCGGTAAGGTTGAGGGTACTCGTTGGCATCCCACTAAGACCGGTACTTATATCTTCAAGAGAAGCATTATTCCTGCACAGGATGCAGTTGCAGATGATCCTGCAACAACAGATGTTGATGAATCAAAGCCTGCTGTTCCTGAGAAGTACACATATGCTGGTTACTATTATGTAGCTCCGGCAGCTGGTACAGCAGACGATCCTGATACAGATATTGATGAGAGTACAGAAGGCAAGTACTACAAGATCGTTATCGGTGAAGATCCGTTCCGTGCTGCAAAAGAGTCTTACAACGCTACAACAGGTGTTGTTGATTGGGAATTTGATATCAGTGTAGAGTCTGGCAAGCTCGGTACAGGTGTAACCGTAGATGAAGATGGTAAGATTGTTGGAGATCCTCTTATCCAGTATGTAAAGGATGTTACTCTGACGAATGTTACTCCTCACCTCACATATCACAATAGCGGTTCTGATGTAAACCCGGATGTTGCTTATCTTGAAGCATGGTACACAGACGGCTCATCAGATGCATCAGCAGACTATACAAATAAGCAGAACGCATTGGCAGATGCTGAGGCTGCAAAGGCTGATGCTTATACAGCACTTTTGACAGCTACAGGTGATGCAGCTGCTAAGGAAGTAGATTACGAAAATAAACTTGGTGAGTATAATACAGCTTTGTCAAGATATCAGCAGGCATTGGCTGATTATAACTATGCAAAAGCACTGCAGGCTGCAACAGCAAAATTGGTTGGAGCTGCCAATACAAGAGGTGCTGCT
>CADCQO010000129.1 GCA_902803585.1 uncultured Ruminococcus sp. | reverse complement strand
TCGTTGCCGGGATACAGACGATTGTAGCCCTTGACTTTCTCCTCAAGGAAATCTTCTGCTTCAATGTAGCATTCACGGCTGAAGGTAATGGTGCGGGTTCCGTCTTCGGGTCGGTTCGGGTTGTTTTCAATCTCAAAGGTTTCTGTCTGACCTTCGGGATAGTTGGTAATGACCAGTTTGATCGGGTTAATGACCACCATGACACGCTGTGCATTGATGTTCAGATCTTCACGCAGACAATGCTCCAGAAATCCGAATTCTACCACGCTGTTGGTTTTTGCTACGCCGATGCGTTCGCAGAAATTGCGGATAGAAGCGGGTGTGTAGCCCCTTCTTCTCAGACCGCACAGGGTCGGCATACGGGGATCGTCCCAGCCGGACACAAAGCCTTCTTCCACAAGCTGACGGAGCTTTCTTTTGCTCATGACAGTGTAGTTGATGCCAAGACGTGCAAACTCGATCTGACGGGGAACAGCCGGAACGGACGTGTTTCTGATAACCCAGTCATAAAGAGGGCGGTGATCCTCAAATTCCAGCGTACAAAGGGAATGTGTGATACCTTCGAGAGCATCTTCGAGCGGGTGTGCGAAGTCATACATCGGATAAATGCACCATTTGTCGCCGGTGCGGTGATGATGCAGGCGGTTGATGCGGTAAATGACCGGATCACGCATATTGAAGTTGCCGCTGTTCAGGTCGATTTTTGCACGAAGAGTCATTTTGCCGTCTTCGATTTCGCCGTTTTTCATCTTTTCAAACAAAGTCAGACTCTCTTCAACCGGTCTGTCACGGTAGGGGCTGACAGCAGGATTGGACAAGTCGCCGCGGTTGGCTCTCATTTCCTCCGGCGTCAGCTCACATACATAGGCGAGTCCCTTTTTAATCAGCTCAACAGCGTATTCATACATCTTCTCAAAGTAGTCAGAGGCATAATAAAAACGGTCGTCCCAGTGGAAACCGAGCCATGCAATGTCCTCCTTGATGGCATCAACATATTCGACATCTTCCTTTGTGGGGTTGGTGTCGTCCATGCGAAGATTACAGATACCGTTGAATTTCTCCGCCATGCCGAAGTCTACACAGATAGCCTTTGCATGACCGATATGCAGATAGCCGTTTGGTTCGGGAGGAAAACGTGTGTGTACGGTCTTACCTTCGTACTGACCGCCTTGTGCAATGTCCTCCCTGATGAACTCATAAATAAAATTGCCTGCGGCTGTTTCTGCCGCTTTGATTTCTTCTGCCATATACTTTTTTCTCCTTTTTGCCGCTAAACTTCTCAGTTTGCGAGTTTTTCGAGTCCCTTGTGCAGTCTTCTGAGGGATTCCTCACGGCCGAGGATATCCAGAATTTCTACCGCACCGCCGGGGGTGACTGTCATACCGGAAGCCGCAATGCGTACAGGCCACATCGCTGTGCCGTTCTTGACACCGAGGGTGACAGCCAGATTGATAAGGCAGTCATGAATGCTGTCATGTGTCCATTCCGGCAGGGCTTCCAGTGCCTCAACGCCCGCTTTCAGCAAAGCAGGGACATTTTCGAGAGTTGTCTTGCTCTTTTTGTTGACGAAAAGCTCCTTGTCATAATCGGGCTGTTCTGCAAAGAAAGCAATTTTTTCGGGAATATCTGTCAGTTTGGTGGTGCGCTGCTGTAAAATAGAAGCCAGTTTGAGATAGTCAAAGGGCGCATCTCCCAATGCTTTACGGAAATACGGCTCTGCTGCAGCGGCGAACTGTTCAACGGTCATTGCCTTGATGTATTCGCCGTTGAACCATTCCAGTTTATCGTAATCGAAGATAGACGGAGATTTGCTGATACCGTCAATGGAGAATTTTTCTGTCAGCTCACTGAGAGAGAAAATCTCCTGATTGTCCTTCGGTGCCCAGCCCAGCAAAGCAATGTAGTTGACAATCGCCTCCGGCAGGAAACCGAGTTTTACTAAGTCCTCAAAGCCTGTTGCGCCATGACGCTTCGACAGCTTGGAGGTAGAACCATCGTCATTTTTTCCCATGATGAGCGGCAGGTGAATATAGGTCGGAATTTCCCAGCCAAATGCCTCATACAGCAGGTTGTATTTGGGGGTAGAGGAAAGGTATTCGCTTCCTCTGACAACGTGGGTAATGTTCATGGTGTGGTCATCAATGACATTGGCGAAGTTATAAGTCGGGTAGCCGTCCGCCTTTATCAGAATCTGATCCTGCAATTCGCTGTTGTCTACGGAAATCGTACCATAAACGGCATCTTCAAAGGTGGTAGTACCTTCGAGGGGCATTTTCTGGCGGATAACATAAGGAACGCCCTCGCTGAGTTTCTGCTGTACTTCCTGCGGTGAAAGATTGCGGCAGTGTCTGTCATAGCCTGCGCCGGGTTCGTCCGCATTTTCTCTGAGCATATCCAGACGTTCTTTTGTGCAGA
This sequence comes from uncultured Ruminococcus sp., assembly GCA_902803585.1. GTDB lineage: Bacteria > Bacillota > Clostridia > Oscillospirales > Acutalibacteraceae > UBA1213. Next base: position 3,668 of record CADCQO010000129.1, on the reverse strand, counting down.
AGCAGTAATAGGCCTTGTCCATTTCAATGAGCTGTTTTGCGTAGGGAAGGTACATCTCCCTGCGCTCACTCTGTACATAAGGGCCGTACTCGCCGCCAATGTCGGGGCCTTCATCATGAATCAGGCCGGCACGTTTCATGGTACGGTAAATCATATCAACGGCACCCTCTACCTTGCGTTCCTGATCGGTGTCCTCGATACGCAGAATAAACTGACCGCCCAGTGATTTGGCGACAAGATATTCATAGAGAGCCGTCCGCAGGTTGCCAACGTGCATAAATCCTGTGGGACTGGGGGCAAATCTGGTTCTGACTGTTTTTGACATGGTAATCCTTCCTTTTTCTGAGGTATGTCGAAAAGTTTACGCTGATGTAAACGTATCCTGTCCTACTATTATACCAAATTCCTGCGGATATTCAACCGCTATTGTCAATTTTTTCGCTAAAACCGCATAATCTCTGCCTGAAAAAACTGTTTTCCTGCGGTGCATCTCTTGTGAAAATTCATATTTGTCCGTGCGGCAGGGAATAGTTGACAAGACTTCTTCACGATATTATAATAAATGTATAACAATTCTATCGGGAAGGATCGGCAGAAAATATTATGAACAAGATACAGGAGCTTATCCGGCAATTTGTTACTTCGCAGAACAAAGAAGTAATGCTTCGTCTGATTGAAGTCTTACAGCAGACAGATATGCTGTGGGTAGCATATTCGCCCGTTACCAAAAACCACTATATCGAATACTATAACGATGTTCCGACCGCTTTTTTGTTTTCGGAAATCGACTTTTGTGCAGCGTTTGAGAGCTTTCTGGCTTCTAAGAAGGTGAAAGTCAGCCCGATGGAATGCGACAGAACAGCCCGTGTTTCCATGTTCAGTGATTTTTTCCGCAACGGTGTGGAACAGGTGATTGTAGACAACGGTCAGACTTTTGTCACTATCAGCCTGACGGATATCATCAACAAACCTGATTTTTCGGCAATTCCCTTCGAACAGCGGCCTGTGCTTAATCCTGAGCTGATGAAAAATGCCAATATCTTTTTCCAGAGTCAGAACACCGAAGAAAAAAGTCCCAGAATTCAGGGGGATTTCATGCGCTCTCTTTATCAGGCAAAATACCTTCTGCCATTGGTACTGGACGGTCAGGCACCCAAAGGAACTGTGATCCGCCCTATGCGCATCGGCAGTGCTTCTCTGACCATCCCTGTCATTGAAAAGGCGGGCGGCGGCTGCTATATGCCGGTGTTTACAGACTGGGTGGAATTCAGCAAGATGGATAAGCAAAAAACCTGTGTCGGCAATATCGTGACATTTGAAGATATCGCCTCTTTCTGTCAGGCGGGAGAGTACCTTGTAATCAATCCGCTGGGCTTTAATATGATTCTCGACCAGACAACCGTTAACGCTGTACAGCGGCGTTTCGGTACTTCTATACAGCAGACGGAACAGACGGCGGCTCAGACATCTCCTGTACAACAAAAAGCTCCGCCTCGCTTTGAGTTTTATGAACTTGAAAACGTGCCGGAAACAATGCTTCAGAAACTGACGGAATCTCTCAGATATACGCAGGGCATCAAAAAAGCCTATCTCAAAGGACTCCGGCAGAAGGGACGACCCAGCTATCTGTGTATTGTTGATTTCAGCGGCACCAATCCCGCTGTGTTCCAGCAGATGGCACAGGAAATAGGCGCCTTTACGGGCGGTGTGGCGCTGAATTTCGTGGATTATAACAGCGAAATAGGCCATATGGCAGTCGGACAGTCAGTGCCTTTCTTCACCAGATAAAAACAGCAGAGCAGCAGCTTCTTACAAGCCGGTGCTCTGCTGTTTTATCATATCACGGCAGAATACCCCCACTTCCAAGCGGGGGAAAGTTCACTTTTCTGCAAACAGAAGGATAAATGCTGCGGTCAGCGGCAGCAGACAGAAAAGTACGGAAAAGCTGCCGAAAGTATTTGTCAGAAAAACGCTGATGAATGCCCCGATCAAAAAGATGACGTTGATAAAATAATATTTGAAGCCGTCATGCAGATCCTGCTTGTTTCTGGTGGTCTGATAGCGCATCAGAAAGTCCGTACCGCTGCGCAGATTGCCTGTACACATGGTAGTTGCACAGACAATGCCGTGTACTTTGCGGAAAGCCTGTACCTGCAGGGAACATATATATGAGATGATTACGTTTGCCGCCATATTGTAAGAGTAAAGACCATCAGAGGAAGTCGGCAGCACAGCAGCAACGATGACGGTGAGAATTTCGAGGATAATAATTGACTGCTGCCAGTGCAGCGGCGTTTTCTTTTCGGTCTTATGTATCAGTTCCGCAGTAAAGACACCCAGTACAAACGCCAGAATCGGGATAAAGTACGACAGCGCTTTCACAAAGTGTCCTTCAGCAAGATGAATGCCAAACAGCACGATGTTTCCTGTCTGCGCATTGGCAAATACACCGCCTCTTGCTATGTAGGTGTAAGCATCAAAATAGCCGCCTGCAAGTGTCAGCAAAATACCGATCGGAAATGTTTCTGACATGGGTCTTTTCAACATACATTTTTTCACACTTACACCTTCTTTCACTCCCATTCTACCATAAATCGCTCCAGGTATCAAGTTGTTTAGCGGATAGCTGACAGAGATCAGCTGCTGACTGCTATCCGCTGTTACAGGAATATTTACAGCCGTGAGAACGTTTCTTTACCACTATCAGTGCGGCTGTCCGCTGTGGCAGGAATATTCCTGTCTGTCAGCCTGAGTGCGGGAGGAAAGTATATATACTGCATTGATGCATTTTTGTCCGCTAATCCTCTGTTTGTTTGGCAAGGAAAGCGGCGGCAGTCTGGAGAAGTTTGTTTTCGGTTTCGGTGGGGGGAGTTTCCTGTTCATCGTAAAGAAGCATAATGGAACCGGTAACATCTCCTGCGGAAATAATCGGATACATCACGGACGCGCTGCGCGGCAATCCCTCAACAGGCCGCAGGACATCAGGCTTATCCTTTGCGGCAAAAAAAGCCCTGCGGTTTTCTATATATTCTTCCAGCTGAGGTGAAATGCGCCGTTCCAGCACCTCTTTTTTAGAAATGCCTGCGGCCGCAATGATATGATCGCTGTCGCTGATAAGGACGGTTTGTTTTGCGGTCTTGCTGAGAACTTCCGCGTACTGCTCGGCAAAGCTCGATATCTCACCGATAGGGGAATATTTCTTGAAAATCACCTCACCGTTAATATCGGTGAAAATTTCCAGCGGGTCGCCCTCACGAATGCGGAGGGTGCGGCGGATTTCCTTGGGTATGACGACTCGTCCGAGATCGTCAATGCGTCTGACAATGCCTGTGGCTTTCATAGCACAATTCTCCTTTGATACAAATTTTCGGTATTAGTATTTGTATTTTCAGGGGGAATATACGGAAAAAATGTGTTACAATAGAACGAAAACCAAACCGTCATGCAGAGAATAACGAAAGAAAAACGAATTAGTGGGTAATCATTCTCTGTCATAAGGGATTCTGATAGATTATTCTCTCTATGACACTATATGGTACAATGACTAAAGCCGTCCGGACTTCCGATCCGAGCGGCTTTGTTTAGTGTGTCGGGCATGACACTAATCTCGCAGGTGAAAGTCCTGTCACAGGTAGTTACCGCCAAGTGTAGCGAACCGCAAGCTGTTT
>CADCQO010000128.1 GCA_902803585.1 uncultured Ruminococcus sp. | reverse complement strand
GTTATCTAAGACACAAACGGTTGGGTGGATTTTTTTTCTGCGGGAAATAACCCGCTGTTTTTTTGCCCTGAATCGCATCATACCCTGTCAAAAGCATCATTTTTTCACAAAAATTTCCTAAGAGTTACAATATTGTAGTTGAAAAATGCTCTGTAACCTCTTATAATGGTAATGTGCTGGTTTTATCCCTATATAACAGCGAGGTGAGTTTATGCCCAATGACAAAAAAAGAAAAAATTTGAAACTGACAATCATTGCTCTGGTGCTTATTATCGCAACAGCGGCTGTTCTGATACTGATTTCGCTGAGTATGCAGAAAAAATCCGTCAAAAGCGACCTGACACTTTCAACCGATCAGGTAGTGACGGGCGTAATCAAGAAAATGAACTATACAAATCTTTCTCCTATTTCTACAGAAAATATTTCCCGCTACTACGAGATTCCTCTCAACACCGTATCAGACTCCGCTATGTATATTTCCGGCAAATCAGGAACAGAGGTGGAACTTGTGTGTTTTAAACTCCTTAATAATGAGGCACAGAAACCCTTAGCACGAGCAATCAATGAATATCTGGAAGAGAAAGTTTCTACATCACAAAGTACTACCCAACCAATCAACTCGAAGGTTGCCACCCATTTTCCCTATATCTTTGTTGTAGTGGCACAAGATAGCGAAACCGCCGTCAAAGCATTTGAAACAGTGCTGAGCGACAGTCTGAAAACAGGCGAAAATTCCGTTTCCACAACAGAATGACCTCGGAAAACTTTCATGTTTTCCGAGGTCGTTTTTTTCGATTAATCAAATTTCTGCAATGGAAGATACCCGATCACATCGAGCGAATAGTTCGGCATAGTGACCGGATCGCCGTAAAAATTCTGATAATGCGGCAGCGTTTGTGTGCTTTCTTTTCCAACGGATAAATGATAATAAGTGGATTTGCCCAGTTCAAAATTGCTTCCGCCGCTTTCTACAGTGTAGCGATAAAGTATCAGACATTCCTGTCCATCACGCAAAGCATCTTCAACAGGATAAGCTTTGGAACAAGATGCAGAGCTGAAATCAACACCTTTCTCCATTTCAGTGCTGAAGCCTCTCGAATCAGCCAATCTGAAATCAACTTCACTGCCCCACAGAAGTTCTCCTGTGTGAAGAACACTGCTGTTTGTATTGACAAAACATCTTGGTGTGAGGTGTGCTTCAAGTGCGATCGCCTGCGGTAAGTTCCACACAGGATAAGCAATACGGGTATGGCCATTCATGACAGCAACGGACTGGCTCTTGCAGCGGATACCATCATAGTTATATTGAAGATCATAAAGAAACAGTCCATTGACAGGCTGGTCAAATGTTATATCAAAATCAACGATACAAAGTTTTTCACCATTCTCGTTAAAATAACTATCCAGCACATAGTACTGATAAGTCGTGTTGATGCTCTTCATATGAACGCTGCAGTCAGTTTCCAGATAGCCGATCAGCTGTAAAGGTTTTGTATCGCCTGTATAATTTCCCTCGCCGTTCTCCATGTATACGCAGCAGACATTGGTATCTGAGGTGTCATATACAGCAACAAACGGACTTCTGGATTCTGACTGGAAAGTATACTCAACGTATCTTGCTGTCCCTTTGTGTTCCTCTGAAAGCAGTTCCGGCTTACGGAGGGACGGCACCTTTCCTACATCTTTTATTGTCAGCGACAAAATACTCACCGCCGTCAGAAAGATCAGAACAACTGCCGAAACCAAAAGTGCCTTCTTCAAAGAACGTTTCGGGCGCTGTTCTGCTTTTTGTTTTTGTGTCCGTTCCTGCGGTTTTTGTGCCGGAACAGGCAGTATATCAGCAAAATAAGCAGCGGTGTATTCTGCTTTCTGCTGTTCCTCATAGGCCTTGAGAGAAAAACCGCAGTTCGGGCAATACGTTACAAAGTCACATATTTTTTCACCACAGCCCGGACACAACAACTCATTCATAAGCTACATCCTTTCGGTTGTCATAGGCAGAAAACAGATCTGAGAAAGAAAATGTTATGCTAACAGCGGAAACGCTTTGTGCTTGCTGAGATACACTAAACTCACACGAAAGGGAAATCCCCGATGAAAACAAGCATCGGGGATCTTATAGCAAACAAAAACGGTTGGATCAGCGAATCAGCGTTTTTCCGTCCATTTCTTCCGGCTGGGACAAGCCAAGCAGCTGGAGCATTGTGGGAGCAATGTCTGCCAGACGGCCGCCGTCACGCAGTACGCAGGGGTGGTTAACTACACAGAATGGTACAAGATTGGTAGTGTGTGCGGTAAACGGTGAGCCGTCCTCTTCAATCATCTTGTCAGCATTGCCGTGATCGGCTGTGATCAGTGCGATACCATCCATTTTTGTGATAGCATTCACCACCTGACCAACGCAGTCATCGACAGCCTCTACTGCTTTGACTGCCGCTTCAAAAACACCCGTATGACCTACCATGTCACAGTTGGCAAAATTGAGGACGATAACATCGTACTTACCGCTCTCAATACGCTCTACGGCGTTTTTGGCAACTTCGTAAGCACTCATTTCGGGCTGTAAATCATAGGTAGCTACTTTCGGAGAAGGAATCAGGCATCTGTCCTCTCCCTCAGATACCTTCTCCACACCGCCGTTGAAGAAGAATGTTACATGAGCGTACTTTTCTGTTTCGGCAATTCTCAGCTGTGTCAGACCTTTGGAAGAAATATAGTCACCAAAGGTATTGACAAGAGACTGCGGTTTGAATGCAATCTCAACATTCGGCATGGTAGCATCATACTGTGTCATGCAGACGTAATTGAGCGGGAAGAAACCGTTTCTGCGTTCAAATCCGCTGAAATCAGGGTCAACAAACGTACGGGTAATTTCTCTTGCTCTGTCAGGACGGAAGTTGCAGAAAATAACTGAATCGCCGGATTTGATAGCAGCATTTTCAGTGCAAACAATCGGCACAACAAATTCATCTGTTACGCCGTTTGCATAGGAATCCGCCACTGCCTGCACCGGATCATCGGCCTTTACGCCTTCGCCGTATACCAGTGCTGCATATGCCTTTTCGACACGATCCCAGTTGGTATCACGATCCATTGCATAATAGCGGCCAGAAATGGTAGCAATCTTGCCGACACCGATTTCCTCCAGCTTAGCCTTGCAATCTGCTATATAATCCTTTGCACTGGAAGGCGGCACGTCACGGCCATCCAGAAACGCATGAACAAATACATTCTTCACGCCCAGTTTTTTCGCCATTTCGATAATACCGTAAATGTGCGTAATATGACTGTGGACACCGCCGGGCGAAAGCAATCCCATGACATGGAGTGCCTTACCGTCTTCTGCTGCATTGTTCATTGCCTTGACCAGCACTTTGTTATTATAAACTGTGCCGTCCTTGATTGCCTTGGTGATTCTTGTCAGTTCCTGATATACAACACGTCCTGCGCCCATATTGGTATGACCAACCTCACTGTTGCCCATCTGTCCGTCAGGCAGACCTACGTCCATACCTGAAGCGGCAATCAAGGTTGTCGGATTGGTCGAGAAAATCCGTTCCATATTAGGCTTGTTTGCTTCACGGATTGCATTACCGAAGTTTGTGCCGATACCGAAACCGTCCAGAATCATTAAAATCAAAGGTTTTTTCATCTGTTTAGCCTCCTGCTCTTTTACTTAGTTCACTGAGTTATCGTTCAGCTATGAAAAGCTGTCTTTTTACTTAGTTTACTGAGTATGGCTCAGCCGTTGCTGGCTGCCTCCAGCAGAACGCCGAAATCAGCTGCTTTCAGAGAAGCGCCGCCGATCAGACCGCCGTCAACATCAGGCTGTGCAACCAGTTCAGCTGCGTTGCCGGGATTCATAGAACCGCCATACTGGATAGTAACAGCGTTAGCTGTATCTTCATCATACAGCTTTGCCAGTGTCTTACGAATGAAAGCGCAAACTTCCTGTGCCTGTACAGCGGTTGCAGTCTTGCCCGTGCCAATAGCCCATACAGGCTCATATGCGATAACTGTCTTCTTAACGTCTTCTGCAGATACATCAAAGAGATCCAGTTTGATCTGTCTTGCAATTACTTCTTCGGTAATGTCGCACTCACGCTCCCAGAGCAGTTCACCGACACAAACGATCGGCTTCAAACCTGCCGCCAGCGCTGCCTTTGTTCTCTTGTTGACGGTTTCATCTGTTTCACCAAAATACTGTCTTCTCTCACTATGACCGATGATAACATACTCTACACCGATCTCTGTAAGCATATCAGCAGAAATTTCTCCTGTGAAAGCACCGCTCTTGGCAAAATGTACATTTTCTGCACCGACCTTGATATTGGTACCTTTTGTCAGTTCAACAGCTGTTTCAAGGTTGGTAAAAGGTACACAGATAACAACGCCGCAGGTAGCTTTTGCTGCGATGGGTTTGAGTTCTTCAATGAGTGCCTTTGCCTCCGGGCGGGTCTTGTTCATTTTCCAGTTACCGGCAATAATTGCCTGTCTCAGTTCCTTGTTCATGTTAAAAACTCCTTTTTAGTGATAATCGGTTATGACCGCTAAAAAGGGGCGAAGCTATGCCCCACCCCTCTTCAACCTTACGATCTGCAATTGTAATGGTATAAAACGCTGAGGAGATCAGTTCTTATCGTTCAGGCAGGCAATACCCGGAAGTACCTTGCCCTCGAGGAATTCGAGAGAAGCACCGCCGCCGGTAGAAATATGCGTCATTCTGTCTGCATAGCCCAGCTTCTCAACAGCTGCTGCGGAATCGCCGCCGCCGATGATGGAGATAGCGCCGCTCTCAGCTACTGCCTTTGCAACAGCAATTGTACCAGCCGCAAAATTCTCCCACTCAGAAACACCCATCGGACCGTTCCATACAACTGTGCCGGCACCATTGAGCGCATTCGCAAACTTTTCTCTGGTCTTGGGGCCGATATCCAGACCCATCCAGTCTTCTTCAATCTTGTCAGAATCAACAGTCTTGAAGGCTGCATCTGCTTTATATTCCTGTGCTACAACGGTATCCTCAGGAATCAGGAAGTTAACGCCCTTATCCTTTGCCATTGCCATGATATCCTTTGCCAGTTCCACTTTATCCAGCTCGCAGATAGAAGTACCGGTAGAATAGCCCAGAGCCTTCATAAAGGTATAAGCCATACCGCCGCCGATGATGAGAGTATCCACCTTATCCAGCAGATTTGTGATAACGCCGATCTTATCAGAAACCTTTGCGCCGCCGAGAATTGCTACGAAGGGTCTCTTCGGATCAGTCAGCGCACCGCCCATAACGGAGATTTCCTTCTGAATCAGGTAACCGCATACAGCGGGCAGATAATCAGCTACGCCTGCGGTAGAAGCGTGTGCTCTGTGGGCAGTACCGAAAGCATCATTGACATAGATTTCCGCCAAAGAAGCCAGCTGCTTGGAGAACTCAGGATCATTCTTTTCCTCTT
>CADCQO010000127.1 GCA_902803585.1 uncultured Ruminococcus sp. | reverse complement strand
TGCTGATTGATGCAGACCGCAATAAGGCAGAAGGAGAAGCACTGGACATCAGTCACGGCCTGCCTTTTGCGAAACCGATGCAGATCTATGCAGGTGATTATGAGGCACTGACAGATGCAGCACTTGTTATTGTAACGGCAGGCGCAGGACAGAAACCCGGCGAAACAAGACTTGACCTTGTCAAAAAGAATGTAGGTATTTTTAAATCTGTCATTCCTTCCATCGTCAAATACAACAAGGAAGCCATTTTGCTGATCGTGGCAAATCCGGTAGACATTCTGACTTATGCGGCGGCCAAGCTCAGCGGTTTCCCCGAACATCGTGTATTCGGTTCAGGCACAGTATTGGATACAGCAAGATTGAAGTATCTTTTAGGGGAACACTTGGGCGTTGACAACCGCAGTGTTCATGCGTTTATTGTCGGAGAACACGGTGACAGCGAAATCGCCGCATGGAGCAGTGCAAATGTATCGGGTATCCCACTGCATAATTTCTGCGAGATGAGGGGCTATTTCAATCACGAAGAAGCAACCCAGCAAATCGCAGAGAATGTAAAGAACAGTGCTTATGAAATCATCGAAAAGAAGAAAGCAACTTATTACGGCATCGCAATGTCTGTCAGAAGAATCTGCGAAGCTATCGTGCGTGATGAAAAGTCGATTCTGCCGGTATCTTATATTCAGCATGACAATCACGGCGTGAGCGGTGTTGCGCTGAGTATGCCGGCGATTGTTGGACGGCACGGTGTAGAAGGAAATGTGCCGATTGAGCTGAACGAAGAAGAAACTGCCAAACTTCGTCAGTCTGCCGCAACCCTGAAAACGGTTCTTGATGGCGTAATGGGAGAATAGTGCTCAGAAAAAATGGCAGCCGTAGTTGCATCAGATGCAAAAGACTGACGGAAGTATGAAATTGAAATTCTGACGGTTCCTTTACTTGACAGGAATTGACAAAGAGACTATAATACTCCTTGTTGTAATGAAAGATACAAGGAAAGGAATAGTGAATATGAAAAAAATACTTTCTGCCATATTGTTGGGTATTTTGCTGACAGTGACAGCGGCAGGCTGCGGCAGTCAGCAAATTGTGCTTTCCGGAGATAGAATGGTATCTGCTAACGTAGAAAGAATGACTGTTCCGAAAAATGCCGGCATAAATCGTGAGGAAGCATCGGCTTATCAGGAGTCATCATCTGTCAGCGAGTCCTCAGAAAAAGAACATTCGGAAGAAGAAAACTCAGAAAAAGAAACGTCAAAAGAAGAGCCTTCAGAAAAAGAGTCGTCGGAAGAAGAATCTTCACATGAAACAGGGGAACCCGTAGGCACTGAATGGTTTGACGATGCAGTTTTTGTAGGCGACAGCCTTGTGACAGGGCTGAGAAGCTATGCCGAAAACGGTTGTCTGGGTGATGCGGATTTTCTGGCGAAGGATTGCATGGGCTTTCACACAGCCATGCGTTCTGTTGACGACGAGTACGGTATTCACCCCGTTTATAACGGTGAACTGGTCATGGTAGACGATACCATACAGTTGATCGGAAAAAAGAAAGTTTTCATTCTGCTGGGCACGAATGACATTTGCTGTTACGGCGCAGAGGAAACCGTAGACGGTATGGTGGAATTCACCGGAAAGATTCTGGAGAAAACGCCTGATGCACAGATTTATCTGATGTCAGCCACACCATTGATTGCTGACGCAGAACGTGAAGACTATCTGAACAATGAAAATATAGCGGCTTACAATGAAATGGCAAAGCAGGTTTGTGCAGAAAAGGGCTATGTATTTCTGGACGTAGCAGGTGCTCTCGATGACGGTAACGGTAATCTTGCTCTGGAATATTGCGGAGATATTCCAAGCGGCGGTTTTCATTTCAATGATGAAGGCAATGCCGCATGGGTAGAGTACCTCAAGTCATCTGTTGGCGGAGTGCAGGACAGCGAACAGTAACCGGAGAACGGCAGGAAGGGAAAAACGATGGACATTTCAGACGATCGTATTGACAAAGGAAAGCCCTTTGACTGGGGAAGAGTATCTGAAGATTATGCCCGTTATCGGGATATTTACCCTCCGGTATTTTACGAAAAAATAGCGGCTCTGAGATGCTGTGTAAAAGGACAGCGTGTATTGGACATCGGAACGGGTACAGGAGTACTGCCGAGAAATTTATATGGTTGTGGCGCACAGTGGACAGCAACGGATATTTCAGAAGAGCAGATCACACAGGCGCGGCTTCTTGCGGGAAAAAGCAATATGCACATAGATTTTCATACCGTGAGTGCTGAGGCACTGGATTTTCCTGATGAATCCTTTGATGTCATTACGGCTTGTCAGTGTTTCTGGTATTTTCAGCATGAACAGGTTGTGCCGAAGCTGCACCGTTTTCTGAAAAAAGGTGGCCGCCTGCTGATTCTCTATATGGCATGGCTGCCGCAGGAGGATAATATAGCGGAATCAAGCGAAAAGCTGGTTCTTCATTACAATCCGCAGTGGTCAGGCGCAGGAGAAACTGTACATCCCATAGATTTGCCGGCAATCGTACTGCAATATTTCCGCCTGACACATCATGAAGAATATTTGTTGGACATACCTTTTACCAGAGAATCCTGGCACGGAAGAATGAAAGCGTGTCGGGGAGTAGGTGCTTCTTTATCCGCAGAGGCACTGGCACAATGGGAGAAGGAGCATATTGCATTGATAGAGTACATTGCACCTCCTGAGTTCACCATCAGACATTACGCAGCTTACGCACTGCTGACAAAAATATAGACAGTGAAAGCCTGTCCTTCCACTAACGGAGGGACAGGCTGTTTTAATGCCTGACGGCGGATCACTGACACGATGTTTTACTTTTCATTCTCAGTCCAATCAGTGTCTGCCCCTTCTTTCGCTGGTGCTGTTAGGGTTGGTGTAATCCTGACCAAGAGCTTTGGCAACGGCTTCAATAAGTCCCCTGCTGCTGAAAGTTGCACCGCTGACAGTGTCGACATTGATACTCTGGGAAGAAATGATAGCGGAAAGAACGCTGCTCTGTGCTCTGGAAAAATACTTGTAATCGTCCTGATAGGAAAGTACGGTAATATCGGTAATACTGCCGTTTTTAACAGTGACCTGAACATTTGTGTCACCGCGGAATCCAGTACCTGTACCGGTATAAGTACCGTCCTGATAACCGCTGCTGACGGGTGTTTCGGATACTTCTTCAGAACTTTCCTGAGAGCTTTCCTGAGATGTTTCTTCAGAACTTTCCTGAGAGCTTTCCTGAGATGTTTCTTCAGAACTTT
>CADCQO010000126.1 GCA_902803585.1 uncultured Ruminococcus sp. | reverse complement strand
GTCACATTGGCAGACATATTATCACCACTCCGCTGGAACATCCGTCAGTAAGTGCACCGCTAACATTCTTACAGGAACAGGGTTACGAGATTGATGTGGTGAATATAAGCAAAGACGGCAAAATAGACTTGGAACACCTAAAATCTCTATTGAGAAAAGATACAATACTGATTACCGTTTGTTCTGTTGACAGCGAACTCGGTACAATTCAGCCGGTTGAACAGATCAGAAAACTGATAAAGGATTATCCGAACTGCTGTCTTCACATTGATGCAACGCAAGCAGTAGGCAAAATATCGGTTGATTTCAGTGCAGGCGACACGATCAGTTTTGCACCGCATAAATTTTATGGGCTTGTGGGCAGCGGTATTCTTGTAAAAAGGAAATCCCTCATTTTAGAGCCGATCATCCATGGCGGCAGCGGAACTACCATATTTCGCAGCGGAACTCCCACCGTAGCATTAAATGCTGCAGCAGAAACAGCACTTTCCCTTGCACTCAATTCGATGGACAAAAACTATCAAACTGTGAGAGAACTGAACGAAATGCTGCGTGCCGAGTTTGCCGGAATAAAAGATATTACCATCAACAGCCCGCCAGATGCAGTACCACACATATTAAATGTCAGTGTTGATGGCATAAGAGGATCGATATTAAGAGATAAACTGAGTGAATACGAAATATGTATTTCTGTAAAATCGGCATGCAGTGCTGACGGTTCGCCTTCACGAGCAGTTATGGCTGTAAGCAAAAGCCGAAAAAACGCCCTTTCATCATGGAGAATAAGTCTTAGTCACCTGACTCAAAAGAAAGAAATCATTGAGTTTATCTGTATTTTAAAACAGTGTATCGGGGAGCTGAAAAACAAATGAAAAAAAATCCAGAAAAATATCAGCTTGTAGAAAGAAGCATTACTAAAAAATTCCGAAAGGAAATCTGGAACAAATTTATCAGAGCAGTCAAGGAATATGAGCTTATACAGAGCGGCGATAAGATCGCAGTCTGTATTTCAGGCGGTAAGGATTCCATGCTTATGGCAAAGCTTATGCAGATGCTGCAAATGTACAGTGACATTCCGTTTGATCTGATCTATCTTGTAATGGACCCGGGTTATAATGAGATAAACCGTCAGAAAATTGAAAGCAATGCTGCCTTGCTTCACATTCCGATACAGATATTTGAAACTAATACCTTTGTGCAAAAATGCGCAGAGGTTATCTTTATCATCAGGCTAAAGAACTGGGATGTAATAAGATTGCTCTTGGTCACCACTTCTCTGATGTCATCGAAACAACTGTAATGGCGATGTTTTACGGTTCTCAGCTTCAGGCAATGATTCCAAAACTTCACAGCACAAATTTTGAAGGTATAGAGCTTATCCGTCCTATGTACTGTATTCACGAGGATGATATTATCGCCTGGAAACAGTATAATGATCTTGAATTTATTCAATGTGCGTGCCGTTTTACTGAAAACTGCACGATGTGTGATAACGGAGGAGGAGGCAGTAAGCGTCAGGAAATAAAACTGTTAATCAAGAGATTAAAACGTGACAACCCTAATATTGAAAACAGTATTTTCGGGAGCATACATAAAGTACACCTTGATACATTTCCGGGATATAAAACCAAGGGTGAAACACACAGCTTTCTGGAAAATTATTAGCACCTCAAATAATTTATCCATTATTGAAGTCAGCTCCAGAAATAATTGAGCATAAGCTCCGTTAATAAAGAAAGGGAATCGATTCTATGAACTTATTTTATTATTTCACAGGAACAGGAAACACACTACATGCAGCGAGGAGAATGGCTGAGTTGCTTGGAGATACGCAGATTAGAAGAATTACTGCCGATACGGTAAGTGAAGACTTCAGTAAATATGAAAGGATCGGCATTTTTTCTCCGACATATAATGGCTGTGCTCCGGTGATGGTACAGGAATTTGTCAAGAAATTGAATATCAGAAATGATACTTATGTTTTCACAGCAGTAACTTGCGGAGGAGCACAGTTAGCTACTCACAGCGAATTAAGAAGAATACTGAAAAAGAAAAAGATCCGTACTGCAGCAAGCTTTACATTTTATTACCCCTCCAATAATCAGACAAGATATGCTCCCGTTTCAGCAGCAAGAGCCGAAAAAGCAAATACCGCCAATGAAAAACGACTGCGTAACGCTGTGGAAGTAGTAAGGTCTGAAGGCAAAAATCTTTGTCTTTCTAAGCCCGTTTCAGGATTAATATTTCAGTCAATCAGTGACAAAATTATCCCGCCGGAATCAGACAAAAAGTTTTCAGTTTCTGATGCCTGTGTAGGATGCGGAATTTGTGCAAGAGTTTGTCCTGCGGCAAATATTGAGATCATGGAGGGACACCCTGTCTGGAAACAAAAATGTACCCGATGCACCGCTTGTCTTCAACTTTGTCCACAGAGAGCGATAGACTATGGCAATGCTTCAAAATCATGGG
>CADCQO010000125.1 GCA_902803585.1 uncultured Ruminococcus sp. | reverse complement strand
TTGAATGTCGAAAATGGACACGAGGAACAAGGAATGGAACATAAAAGTTGTTTTTATAACTTTTTATAAGTTTTCAGTAACGGCAATCAGGGAAAAGTAACAATGGAAACTCTCGCCAGTGATCTGAATGAACTGATTCAGGAATTGTCCCTTATCAGGAAATATGGCTGTTCTGCTTTGAAACCGGTCGTTCTGCGCGACATGACACTCAAACAACTTAATGATACTGAATGGAGGAATCCCGGACTGTAATAAGACATTCCTCTCAGAAACAACAGCGGCCTGCCGCCTTGCGTATCATCACAAGGAGCAGACCGCTGTCTTTTTGTCAGCGCATTCTGAAAGCATATTCTGATGCATCAGCCGGAATGGTTTTGCAGTCCATGTTTTCAATACGGACATAAGTACCCCTTTCAATCGCCAGAATCACCTGATCTATCTGTGATTCAGTACCTTGTATTTCCATGCTGACAGATCCGTCATATTCATTTTTGACCCAGCCCGTACAGCCGTACAGATCCGCCGCCTGTTTTGCCCGATAACGAAAACCGACACCCTGTACCCAACCATAAAAACGGATTTTTTTTCGTATTACCACTGCCCTCTTCTCCTCCAGAAATTTTTATGACAGCAAACGTGCCAGCGCCAGCGCCGTATGGAATTTTCCCATCGCATGATTGGCCTCTGAAAGTCCTTCGTACGAATATTGCGGCTGGTCGAGAATATCCCCCGTTACCAGAAACGGGTACAGCTCAAACCCATGAAAATCGCTTACTGCCTGCATACCTGCTATTTCCATTTCAACCGCAATACAGCCTTCCGCTTTTCTCTGCGCTACCCTGCTTCTGGTTTCACGGTAAAACGCATCGGTTGTCCATATACGCCCCTGCACATACGGCAAACCGAGTTTCTCAAAACACTCCGCCATACGATTGCTCTGACGAACAGCAATATAATCTGCCGCCGGCGCATAATGATAAGACAAACCCTCGTCACGAAAGGCTTCTGTCGGTATGACATAACGGTTTTCTGTTGTTTCTTTATGCAGCGAACCTGCTGATCCGAAAACGATGAATTGTTCTGCACCCGTCAGCCAGTTGATTTCTATCAGCTGTGTACCTGCCATAGCGGAACCGATAGAGGACAGATAGCATATAACTTTCCTGTCCCCTATGTCCAGAAGATAAATAGGCCGCATACCATTGACCGAACCAAAATGCCCGATGATTTCATGCGGAAACTGTTGTAAGGCATTTTCGAGAATCTCATCTGAATATGTCACCACAGCCAACCTGCCGAAATGTTTCTGTTCTCCGAAAAATGCTTCCGGCGTAAAAAGAGTTTCTCCCGATGGATCAAAAGAATCTGTAATCATGTGTCTTTCCTTCCCGTGTACTCTTTGCTATTATAACACAACTGAAGCAAAACTTCAACCGTCTGAAAAAGTCAGGTACAATTGCTGTACCCGACTTTTTTGTATGAGTTATTCAGTGGACGATAACAGCCGGCGGTTACGAAGCGTCTGTGCATTACCGCTCATTTCCGCCCATGAGTAGTCGATCATGTATTCGCCGTGATAGGCACTGACAGCATCTTCTTCACCTCTCAGATAACGATACAGATCACAGTCAACTGCTTGTTTATCAACAAAAAGCTGTCGGTTCTGCTTAACAATCACACCGTCATATCCCTCTTTCTTCATATCTTTGATAAGATCGGAAACATACTGGGAAATTTTCTTGCTGGTGGACTCTGTATAGTTATCCTCCTCCAACACATCAGCCGCAATATCTTTGCCTGTCACAGGAAAACCCTGCTGATCGATCAGATAAGCAAGAATCTCCCGTGAAATGGCTCTCGTAAAGTGGAGCGGTTCGCCGTCATCGTTGTAGACAACGAAATTACCGAACGTCCTCACCCGCAAAATATGCGAACGGGACAGTGCAGAAGGATAACGCAGATGTCCCAACTCTATGCGGACGGTTTCCTCCGTTACCGGTTTCAGAATGTAGCCGCTGGGACGTGTCAGTATACTTTCATACGCAAATTCCTTGCTTTCCTCTACAAAAATAATATTGCACAACGGTGCATCTATCTGCAATTTCCTTGCCAGACGGATACCGGCACGTCCTGAGGAAATACAAGCAATCTCTATATCCTGACGTTTGCTTAAATAGAGAAACTGCTGACAGCTGTAAAGTGTTGTGATATGCGCTGCTGGCTGTAAACGCTTCAGTATTTCCATCAGTTTTGCGGCGTCAGCCTTTTTATTGTCAACTATCAGTATCCTCATAATATACCTCCTTTTCGTGCGCGTCCTGCACTTATATTTTCAAATATTATTCTATCACATTTCTAATATATTGTCAGCCTGTTCACATAAAAAACATGCAAAAAACAACATCCCTATTTTCACTGCTTTTTTGTTGCATTTGTCCCCTGTTTTATTGAAGTGCCTAATTCCTTTCAACTTATAATGGAGTTTCTGTTTCCTCCTCAAACGCAGTAAGACCGGACACTTACCCGCAGGCACCAGCGTCCGGTCTGATTGGTAATATTTTTGATGTCAGCGATACTCTTTCAGTCGAACTGCGGGTCAAACGCCGGCATCAACTCTAATTTGAACAAGTTCATCTGATGCAAACGGTCAATTTTAGCTTTCTTTTCAGCATCTTCTATCACGCCTTCACGGATATAACGGTCCAACTCTGCATAGGTGAAGCCGAGATTGTCCTCATCTGTCTTGCCGCAAAGTCCGTCTGACGGCGCTTTTTCGACTAATTCATCGGGCAGTCCCAGCACATGGCCGATCTGCTTGACTTCCTGAACAGTCAGTTTGGAGAGCGGGCTGAAATCGCCTACGGAATCGCCGTAGCGTGTCGAATAGCCCACCCAGTCCTCAGACAGGTTGCAGTTGTTGGAAACTCTTCCGTTATGACTCTGGGATACTGCATATAATGTAGACATACGGATTCTCGGCGGCAGATTGATCTC
>CADCQO010000124.1 GCA_902803585.1 uncultured Ruminococcus sp. | reverse complement strand
CAGTGTACTGACTGCCTGTCCTTCCGGAAAAACTGAAACCGCACTTCGTTCCTGAACTGACAGCAAGGGTTCCGTTTTTCCTCCAGATAAAAGAAACGCCGGTGAAATGCAATGTTTCACCGGCGTTTTGCAGGGTATTTTTACTTGTAGAAATTCGGGTTGATAAAGCGTCCGATGATATCGGCAAGGAATACGGTGGCGGCAATCAGTCCGATGAACAGGAGAATGGACAGCACCTTGATCCAGAAGCTCTTTCTGGGTGAAAGCTCTTGCTTTGTGGCGGTGCGTTCCTCCTGCAGTTTTTTCTCGTCCTCTTCGCTCAGCTCGTCCGCCTCCTGCAGAGCACCGATGCCGATGAGCAGTTCCATTGTCTGTGTGTAGTAGCCCAGCGGAACGGAAATACAGGAATTTTCCGGCGGTGCGGCATTCAGAATCTGTAAGCCGGTATCGTCACGGCATTCACGGACAGAAAAGGGAATGCTTTCTTCGGTCAGCGCAGATTTGATGCGCTCCAGCTCGAAGCCGTTGGCAGTAACAATATCAACAGGAGAATACTGGTTTGGGTTGCTGATAAGCTCCCGCCCGCAGAGAACACAGGCGGTGCGGTCAGTATCAGTATAGATTTTCTTGCATTTCGTGCAGTACTTCATAAGATAGCTCCTCTTAACAGTAGTGTTGCATTACAAGTATAACTATAGCGGTATTGTATTTCTTTGTCAATGCTGAGATGGTTCACGGAATCCTGTATTACAGGGAAATGAGTTACCCCGAAAACAAAAAAATAGGGGAATTTTTTACCGGTCAGGCAGTCTGTAACAAATTTGTAACCAAATCAGTCAACTTGTTGCACAAAAAACGAAGAAAAATTATGTGCATAATAGACAGGCAAAACAGAGGTTATTTCATGCAGAAAAACAGAATTGCCGAAAATTTTCGTGATTATGCCCAAAAAAACACGTTTGTGTATAAGGAAGAAGAAAAAGCAGGAATTGCTTCTTGATTTTTTTTCGGATTTGTTTTATAATTAGTGCAGGTAAAGCTCGTACTGCGGGTTTTACAACATTTATTTTTAGGAGGAAGATTTATCATGCAGATGAAAAAACTCTTTGGTATCGCTCTTTGTGCTGCACTGGTCAGCTCCATGGCAGTAGTATCCGTTTCCGCTCGTGAAACAATGGATGAAGGCGAAGGCGCAACTTACTTTGACAACCACACAATCGGCTTTATTGGTTCAATGACCGAGTGGAAAGAAGACGCTGCCGCTATGTCAGAAGTAGCTAACCGCGTATATGTTGGTGCTACTGTTGTTCCGAAGGGCGATTATATCTTCAAGGTACGTGCTGACGGTGACTGGAATGACAGCTGGGGCGAGTATGAGGCTGATTATGACCGTACTTTCAACAGCCAGACTAACTGCAGCATCGTAGCTGACGGTGACACAGATCTCGTTGTACTGCTCGATGCTAACGGCGAAGATGGCAACGTATGGCCTGTTGGTTACTTTACTTCTCCCAACGAGGGTGGCGATGCAAATGCAGAGTTCACTTCTCTCGGCGTTGTTGGTGAGTTCAGCGGCTGGGGCAATGATGTTGTAATGTCAGAGGTTGCTGACGGTGTTTATGCTGCTGCTATCGGTGACATCGCTGCTGGCGGTCAGGGCTTCAAGGTTCGTGCTGATGCGAACTGGGATAAGCTGAGCTGGGGCGCTTATGAAGCTGACTATGACAGAACTCAGAACAGCCAGACGAACATCGTTCTGCCTGAAGACGGTAAGAACGTCATCGTATTCCTGGATACAAACGGTTCTGATCTGGAAGTATGGCCTGTAATCGTTACATATACAGCTGAAGATGGTTCTCTGAAGATCATGAACACAGGTGTAGCTCAGGAAGATCCCGAGCCTTCTGAGGTTTCTGAGGTTTCTGAGGTTTCTGAGGTTTCTGAGGTTTCCGAGCCTTCTGAGCCTTCTGAGGTTTCTGAGGTTTCTGAGGTTTCTGAGGTTTCGGAGGTTTCTGAGGTTTCCGAGGTTTCTCAGGATACCGGCAAGCAGACAACCCGTGATATGTATATCTACTTCGATAACAGCCAGACCAAGTGGGAATCTGTATGTGCTTACTGGTGGGAAACTGACTACTCCAAGACAGTTGACTTTGAAGGCAACGTCTATGGCTGCACACCTGTTACTACTGAAGACGGTTCTGAGGGTTACAACCCCACAAAGTTCCCGGGCACAGCAATGAAGAGAATTGCTGATACCGATATCTGGCAGGCAAGAATTCCTTATTCCTATGATGCTGAAGGCAACCAGAAGCCCCTGAAGATCATCTTCAACAGCGGCAAGACAGACGAGCAGATCTGGGCTGGTGAAACAGGCTATCAGACTGGTGACCTGGTATTCGATTCTACCGCTAACGCTGGTCAGATCTATGTCATCGATACCGCTACTGAGCCTAAGAAGGGCAGAGGCATCGAGAAGACAAAGTTCTCTTACGGTGCAGGCGAGTGGAAGGCTTATGACGGCGAGTTCGTATCTGAGAAGTATGGTGAGTCTGATCCCTCTGTTTCCAAGGATCCGTCCTCAACTCCTGCTTCTAACCCGACTACATCTACTACTTCTACAACAACTTCCACAACTCCTATCAATCCTAACGATCCTGTAAAGACCGGCGACGCTACAATGCCGATCGCAGTTGCTTCTGTAGCTGTAGCTGCTCTGGGTGTTGCTCTTGTTGCTACCAGAAAGAAGTCTGAGAACTAATTCATCGTTTCTGTGATGAAATGATTCTCCTATAAGCGTATAACCAATTCCCCGTGAGGTTTCAGAGCCTTGCGGGGTTTTTGGTTTTCCAGACAAAAAAACAGACCTGCCGTTTCGTGATGAAATGACAGGTCTGTCTGTGTTTTGGGGTTATTTCAGGAAAGGAGTGTAACGGTATAGCCGTCTTTTTCTAAAAGATTGAGAATGCCGCTTTCACCGTAGTAATGCAGAGAGCCGACAAGGAAAAAGACCTTCTGGCCGTTATTCAGGTATTGTTCTGCGGTATTTGTCATGTTGCGGTTGCGTGTGATAACGAGTTTATCGTTATATTCGTCACGAAGTGCCTGCTTATCGGGGTCAGTGTTTGAGAAAGTACTGCTTATAGCGGACATTTCAGACATCCTGCCCTCTTTCCATTTGTTGTACATTTCCAGTGTAATGGCATCAGCATAGTCATCATAGCCCGGCTGGAGATACTCCGCTATCATCATGTCATTCAGCTCATCTGAGAAACTGTCGAAGAGATCGAACTGGTACTGCAGTGACTCAACTTCCAGAATGGTTTTGTTGTCCTTCTTGGCTCTGTTGGTGAACATCAGGTCAACGCCCTTGTTATAGCTCAGACCGTTCTTGGACAGGACGGTCGAACTCAGCAGGGAATTCCAGACGAAAGGCTTGAAATGGTCATAGATAGCGTTGTACAGGTTAGCCTGTGTCAGCTTGTCCACTGCACCGTTGTAGGTCGCTTCCGAGATATGATCACGGATACTTGAACCGTCCATATAGAGGAAACTGGACATATACTGCTGTACTTGTGTGTTATCCTCCATAATACCGGAAATATCAGCTTCTACTGCCAGCGCATCACAATAAGAATATGCTTCTTCCACATAGTCGGGCATATAATCGATGGCATTATCGCCAACGTGTATACTGCCCATCATGTAAATGATATGTCCGTCTTTATCCTCTACTTTCCATGCCGCCGGAGTGATAGTATTACCATCAGGAGCGGTGGAGGGGGTCGGATCAGCGGAGGAAGCCGGTTCAGTCGAGGAAGCCGGCTCAGTCGAGGAAGTTGGTTCAGTCGAGGAAGTTGGCTCAGCAGAGGCGGCAGATTCGGCTGACGATGCTGAAACGGAGCTTGCGGTTGAAGAAGCATTGCTGCTGCCGTTATTATCGCCGCAGCCGGATAATGCGGGTACTGTCAGAACAACAGAAACTAACAGGGCACAAAACAATTTTTTTGCTTTCATAAGATATCCTTCCTTTCAGAAAATTGATGAATGAGTAAGTTCTATAAGCCAGCACTGCGAAAATGTTTATGTTTTTTCATTCCTGTACAGCCATTCGGCATACTGCAGGTCATCAGGAAAAGTCAGCTTGATATTTTTCCGGTCCCCTTCGATCAGCCCTACAGAAAAGCCCTTCTGCCGGAACAGACTGCACACGTCCGTAGCGGCGGCTTTTTCGCTGTCACTGAGGCAGCTGTATACCTCACGGAAAGAGCCGATGCGGAAGGTCTGCGGAGTCTGGATACGGTACACATGACTTCTGTCGGGAAAAGAACCGGCACTCTGACCGTCCTCTGTCCATGCAACCGTATCCGTTTCGGCAACGGCGGCGGTACAGATGGGGTAACGGTTCATAGCGGCGATGCTGTCATCTATCATTTTTTGTGTGACAAAAGGGCGTACAGCGTCATGTGAAAGAACAATGTCATCGTCGGTACATTTCAGCACAGAAACAGCAAAGTCTATGATGCGGACGATGGTTTCGTTCCGGCTGCTGCCTCCCTCCGCCAGATAAACAGGCTTTTCGGGAAAATATTGTTTTGTGATCCGGCGGGCTTCTTCTATCCAGTCAGGATTTGTACCGATGATGACGGCTTCCGTCTGTGGGTGGCGCAGAAAACATTCAGCGGTATGTACCAGTACCGGTTTATCACACAGCATCAGGAACTGTTTGGGCAGTGACGCTCCCATACGGGAACCGCTGCCGCCGGCAACCAAAGCGGCAATCATTATTTCACTCTCCTTCCGTATTTGGGGTTCACGACTCCCTCCTCACGTTCCCTTTTGTACTTGAATTTACTGTAAGCGATGAAGAACACAATCACGATCAGCAGAAGAAGGGAAAACTCTACTGTAATGATAATCCAGCTGTAAGTGTTGCTGTTAACGGCGGATACAGTGACCTTGCAGGACTTGGTGATGGATTTGTCGGAGGTGGAAAAAGTGATAACGGCTGTTCCTTCCGCAACGGCGGTGATTCTGCCGTCTATGTCCACTTTAGCGACTTTCTCGTTGCTGGAAATGTTTTTCATGGCAGGGAGTATGGCATGGGCAGGACGTACACGGAAGCTCATGTCGTAGGACTCCCCGATCTGCAGGTTCAGCGTGTTTTTTTCCAGTATGATATCCTGCAGCTTTTCCGTGCCCTCCTCTTCATTCTGATAAAGCACAATCAGGTCTTTGTCGCTGATGATGCACGACATATTCATATCGTGAGAGCCAACGGAAAGCTGCCCCATTGCGGTAGGCGTGGTGGTCTTTTCTGATTTGAAGACACGGAGAATATAACTGCCCCGCACAATGTCGTCAAAGTAGAATTTGCCGTCCACATCGGTGGTTGTTTCAAAGGATTCGTTTGCATTGGCAATTTCCACACGCATATTTGCTTTTTTCTCGCCGGCGGCGGAATACAATGTACCGTTGAGGGACACGCTGTATTTCCGTCCTGATTTGGAAACGACCTTGACCATACATTTGGTAGAAACTGCCGCACTGGAGGATTCTGCGGTAATGACGGCAGTACCGACTTTTAACGCCTTGATAGTACCTTTGCTGTCAACTTTGGCAACTGTTTCATCAGAGCTTGAAAAGTAAACTCTTCCATCATCTACGTCTTCAGGCAGTACCTTTGCTTTCAGCGTATAGTATGCGCCTTCCGTCATAGAGAGGCTTTGTATTTCCAGAACGACTTTTTCCGGCGCTGTGCCGTCCCATACATGAACGGTGCAGGTAGCTTTGTTGCCCTCCTTGTCAGTAGCTGTCAGGATAGAAGAACCTGCTGTTTCTGCTTTGATCATACCTGTATGACTGACAGAAACAATGTCCGGATCTGAAGAAGTGTAGGAAATGACGGGGGCATTGTTTTTCATCGTAAGCTGGTAGCTTTGGTTGAGATAGAGGTCGATACTATCTCTGGTAAAGTCAATCACATCACCCACAGCCGCAGCCGAGGAAGAGAACATACAGAAAAGCAGAGTGATTACTGCGAAAAAAGGAATGATGCGTTTTTTCATGGATAAGTTACCTCCGGAGTTTTGATTTCAGTGGCATCACGGCGGCCGTCCAGTACGCTGAATAACGCAGGGCGAACCTGTTCTATCTGATACTTTTCATCAAGGAATGCGTGAGCTTTCAGGTTATTGTATAAAGTGTCGTTTGTCAGTACAGTATGCAGGCGTTCTGCAAGCTGCTGTGCGGCATCATGTGCCCTGACATCGAACAGCAGACCGTTTACGCCGTCTGCGATGAGGTCGGTGTGTCCCTTGATGCGGGAAGCGATAACGGGCGTTCCGCAGTAAAGGGCCTCCATGACATTGAACGGCAGACCCTCCATTACGGCGGCTGAAAGCAGCAGATCCGCAGAACGGTAAAGGGCGTTGGTATCCTGTACCTGACCGAGAAAACGGATATGGGGCAGAAGTTCATAGCGTTCCGCTAACAGCTGACAGTCGTTTTTGTCTGCGCCTTCTCCTGCGAACAGGAGGAGGGTTTTCATGCGCTGTTCTGACGGCAGAAGGCTGAACGCCGCAATCAGCAGACGCTGATTTTTTCGTGAGGAAAATTCCCCGACGCACAGCAGGATTTTTGTATGTTCGTCTGCGCCGTACTGCTGACGGAAGGCGGCTCTTTCTGACGGCGTGATTTCAGGAAACTGTTCACCGCACAGCCCCATACCGTCAGTAAAGACAATGTGCTTTGCCAGACGGCAGCGTTCAGCTAAATGTTTGTCTTCTGCGTTCATGACAACAAGCGTGTCAGTGACTTTTGCCATAAGTTTTTCGGCAGTCCGGTAAATACAGGAACGCAGTCCGCCGTCCTCACTGAACATATAGCCGTGAGAGATATGGATACATACGGGACGCTGTTTGCGGGGCAGACGCTTCACCGCTGAACGGAGCGCCGCCCCTGCGAGTGTTGCGTTGGAGTAAACCATTGTATATTGGTTGTCACGCATGATTGCCCGAAGACTGCGGATAGTTTTCAGGTTTTGCGGCGAAAGGGGATTTTTGACAAAGCGCAGGTCATAGCAGTGGTCGATGAGCGGATGGTCTGTCGTCCCCTCAGCGGCAATATCCACCTGACAGCCCTCTTCTTTGAAAAGGCTTATGTACGGCAGATGAAAGTTGAGTATATGCGATATGCGGGAAGCACATATGAGAATTTTTTTCATAACCGGTCGTCCCTCCGCATGGCTGTGGTGTTATTCGCTCTGAGAGGGTGTGCGGTTGTTTGCCGCTGTTTTGTGGGTCGGCAGTGCATTGAGGAATTTGGCGTATTGTGCACAAACCTCAGCCACAGGGCCGTTGCCCATGACTTTGCCCTTTTCCAGCCACACAGCCCGCTTGCAGATTTTTTTGACCTGAGCGGCACTATGGGATACAAAAAGCAGAGTCGTGCCGCCGCTGAGCATTTCCGCCATGCGTTTTTCGCACTTGGCACGGAAATGGGCATCACCGACAGACAGCACCTCGTCAGCGATAACGATATCGGCATCTACACAGGTGGCAATTGCAAAGCCCAGACGGGACACCATGCCGGAAGAATAGTTTTTAAGCGGTACATCAACGAACCGTTCTATTTCGGCAAATTCTACGATTTCATCAAAGCGGGATTTGATGTACCTTCTGGTATGACCGTGCATCGTACCGGCGAGGAAAATGTTTTCTCTGGCGGAAAGTGAGCGGTCGAAGCCTCCCGTCATTTCTACCAGCGGCGCAATAGTGCCGTTGACTCTGACAGTGCCTCTGGCAGGCCGGATAATGCCGGCGATCGTTTTCAGCATAGTAGACTTGCCCGAACCGTTGCGTCCGATAAGTGCCAGCGATTCGCCGCGCCTTACCTGAAAGCTGACACCGCGCAGCGCCCAGAATTCATCGAAGTGGATTTTTCCTCTGATAAGGTTGATAAAGTATTCTTTTACGCCGTCCTCACGGTTTTTGCTCAGATTGAACAGTACAGATACATCGTTTACGTCAACAACAATATCAGCCCTGCTGTCTGAGGGAGTGATGACAGGGGAAACCTCCTCTGTCAGCGGCTGGACAGCGGCTACTCTGTTCACGGAAGGAACGGCGGAAACAGGATTGAGAATCGGATTGTCATGATTTTTTGACATATCAGGCACCTCTTTCTGTTGGGAATCATCAGATATAGAGGAAGAAGCGTTCTTCCTTTTCCTTGAAGGTTACGGCACCGAGCGCCAGCATGAGAATGGTGTAGCAGGTGCCGACAATCAGCATTTT